>JAKFYL010000168.1 GCA_021730845.1 Planctomycetota bacterium
GACAGGGCTACGTGTACCGCGGCTGCGCCATGCCCGGCTTGCAAGGCACGTACATTTTCGCGGACTACTGCCGCGTTCAAGCCTGGTCGTTCAAGTTCGACGGCGTCAACGTCTCCGACTTCCAGGATCGCACGGCCCAGTTGGTCGGGACCGGCGGAGCCATGTCGACCATCGCCTCCTTCGGTGAGGACGCGCGCGGCGAACTGTATATGTGCGATCTCAGCGGTGGCCGCGTGTACCGAATCGTGCCCGCCTCGGGCGTACCCGACTGCAACGGCAACTCCGTCGCGGATGCCTGCGACATCAGCGAAGGCTCCTCCCAGGACGTGAACGGCAACGGCGTGCCCGACGAGTGCGAGTGCAATCCCCCGCCTGTGGTCTATTGCACGTCCAAGGTCAGCTCCAGTGGCTGCGTGCCTACGATCAGCGCGACCGGTTCGCCCAACTTGTCCGCCGCCGGCAGCTTCGTGATGACCAGCAACAACGTCGAAACCGGCGTGAACGGAATTCAGTTCTTCGGCACGACCGGCCCGAACAACGCTCCGTTCCAGGACGGCACGTTGTGCGTGCAGACTCCGCTGTACCGCTTGGCCGTCTCCAACGCCGGCGGAGCGGGCACCTGCGCGGGCAGCATGTCCTACACCCTGCAGGATGTACTCAACCAACCCTCGGGCGGAGCCCTGGTCATCGCAGGTCAGCAAGTGAACCAACAAGGTTGGTTCCGCGATGCCGCTGCGCTGTCAACGACCGGCCTCACCAACGGTTTGCAGTACGTCGTCTGCCCGTAGTTCACTGCTTGCGCGCTTCCGCAGTGGCCCCAGCCGCTGCCAGCGCGTAGGACACCCTTTCGGCACCGGCCGGGCGCATAGGCGCCCGGCCGGTTGCCTAGCACGCCGCCGTCCCTTTGGAAGGCGCGCGCGATATCCGCACTCTCAACGCACCATGATTCGCAGCCTGACTTGCTTGTTTCTCTCCGCGCTGAGCGCCCCCCTGGCCTTGGCGCAAACCGCTCTCACCGCGACAACGATCGCAACCGGGCTTTCCAACCCCGTGCACGTCACAGCGCCCGCTGGCGATCGCACACGTGTGTTCGTGGTGGAACAGACCGGCGCAATTCGCGTTATCAAGAACGGATCCCTCCTGCAGGCGCCCTTCCTGCACCTGGGCCACCCGGCATCGGGCGGCTTGAACAAGATCTCTTTCGGAGGAGAGCAAGGCCTGTTCAGCCTGGCGTTCCATCCGCAATACGACCAAAACCGCGCCTGCTTCGTTTCCTACACGGACCTGGGCGGCAATTCGGTGATCGAGCGCTATTTGGCCGATCCAGCCAACCCCGATGTGGCCCAAACCTGGACCGGAACCACGATTCTAGGCCCGGTGTTCCAACCGCAGTCCAACCACAACGGCGGCGCCTTGGCCTTCGGACCCGACGGCAAACTGTACGTGGGCCTGGGCGACGGCGGCGGTGACAATGACCAAGGCTTTGGACATTTGCCTGGCGGCAATGCCCAAGCCGGCTCGACCCTGCTGGGCAAGATCCTGCGCCTGGACGTGGATTTGCCGCCTCCGTATGTGCCCGGCGACAATCCGTTCGTAGGCGTGTCCGGATTCCTGCCTGAGATCTGGGCCCTGGGCCTGCGCAATCCTTGGCGCATGGCATTCGACCGGCTGACTGGAGACTTGTACATCGGTGACGTGGGCCAAAGTCACGCGGAAGAAATCGACTTTCAACCCGCCTTTCAAGGCGGTCTCAACTACGGCTGGTCGTGCATGGAAGCTACCCAGTGCACCGGTTTTGGCGGCTGCAATTGCAACGCCCCCAGTTTGACATCGCCCATCCACCAATACGCCCACACCGGTGGCTGCTTCTCGGTGACCGGCGGCCATGTTTACCGCGGCTGCGCCATGCCCGCCTTGCAAGGAACCTACTTCTTGGCTGACTACTGCCTGGGCGCGGTGTGGTCGTTCCGCTACACCAGCGGCAACGTGAGCGAGTTCACCAATCGCACCAACGAACTCTCGGGCGGCCAGGGTTTCGTGGGCAACATCTCCTCCTTCGGCGAGGACGCCGACGGCGAGTTGTACATGACCGACTTGAGTGGAAGTCTGCTCAAGATCGTTCCCGCCGCGGCGCCTGCCGACTGCAATGGCAATGGTCTGGCCGATGCCTGCGACATATCCCAAGGCGCTTCCCAGGACTTGAACGGCAACGGCGTTCCTGACGAGTGTGAATGCCCGCTCCCGCAGTTGTATTGCAGCTCCCAAGTCAATTCTCTTGGGTGTACGCCTGAACTCACGTACGCGGGCTCGATGCAACTGGGCTCGCCGCAGCAGTTCTTGATCACTGCCAGGAACATCCTGCCGCAGCAGTTTGGAATACTGTTCTATGGGACGCAGCCCAATGGCGTGCCCTTCATGGGCGGCACGTTGTGCGTCAAGCAACCGATCACGCGTACGCCGGTGCAGAATTCGCGCGGCGGCGGTAGCGCGTGCACTGGGAAATTGTCCTTGGACTTCAAGGCGTGGACCCAGAGTGGCATCGATCCAGGCTTGGTGGTCGGACAGGACGTTTTTGCCCAGTTTTGGAGTCGCGACGCAGCCGCGCCCTCGACCACGAACTTGACGGGCGCCATCCGCTTCACGATCTGCCAGTAGCGCGAAGCCCCGCTTCGTTGGAAGCCAATAGGGCCGCGGCTTTGCGGCACGCCGCAAAGCCGCGGCCCTTCCCATGGTCCTCTACGGGAAAACCGTGTAGGTCCGGCCGTTGCTGACCGCGCTGCTGGCGGCGGACCCGGGGTCGCGGATCCAAGCCTGCTGGTGCACTGTCGATCCGGCGCTGATCGGTGTTCCAAAGTTCGCCGCCTGTGCCAAGACGACCGTGAAACTGTAGCTCAAGTTGCCGTCACAAGCGCCGCCCGTCCCGCCCGTGTTCGTGACAGGCAGGCGGATCAGGGGCGCAGTGACGCACAGGGTACCGTTGGAGAACGGGGTGTTGTTCGGTCCATTGAGGCCGAAGAACTGGATCCCGTTTTTTTGGCCGGGCGCACTGACGGTCGTGATCGTGTAGCCGGCGGGATTGTTGATCGAGGGGCAGCCGATAGCGCCCATCAGGGGCAAACAACCATCCAAGGACGGGTTGACCGTGCAGTAATTCACGCCCGGAACGCAACCGACGCAAGAACGACCACCTTCCATCTGGAAGTAGAGACTCGCAAGCGGATTGGTTGGCCAACCACCGAACCAGTAGCAGTTCGTGCCGTAACCGAATTGGGCGATGCCGCCGGGACAATTGGTGGGAACGGAAACTCCGATGGGAGTTCCGTCCGCGTTGATCCACATCCCGTCCTCTGTACCTAGGCCCGTGCCGCAGGGGCCGCCCAAGAACGGGTCCGAGCCGCAGGGAATGTTGTAGGTGCAGGATCCGCTAGCTGCCACGTTCGGATCGCCGCTGAGAAAAGGGCCGTCGAGTCCGGCCGACTGCTGGGGCATGTTGTGGTGGAAGCCCCACGTAAACAGATCGGTTGCGGGGTTGCCGTTGAAGACTCCGTCGCCGTCCGCCTGAACGCACAAGCCGAGGTTGGTGACGCCGACGATCCAACAGGCAAGCACGTTGTTCGCCGTGGAACCAGGCAGGCCCAGCGGAGTTAGGTTGATCTCGGTGTAAACGGTGCTCGAGGCCCAGGTGGGCGGCGTTTGGGCAGCCAAACCGGCGCAAAACCCGCCAGCGTTGTCGGCGAAAGCGATTTCGCAGGAAAAACTGGCCGCGTTGCGCGTGCAGTACGCGAAGGTAAAGGCCCCCCACTCCACGATGGAACCCAGTCCCGGCGACGTGCTCGGGATCCGGCCCTCGTCATAAATCTCCTCGCAGTTCGCCAAGCCCTGAAAGTAGGCCGCGGTTTGCCATGTGCAGGTGTTGTTGTAGATGGTCTGCGTCGTGGCGGCCAAGACTTGAGCATCCGCCCGAATGCGCTTGCCGGTCACGTAGTCCACCGTGACCCGCTTGGGCGATGCGGTAATGGGCTGCAGTCTGGAAACTGGGATTTGTTGTTGCGCCGCTGCGGTGGCGCAGAGCAGCACAAGTCCTGCTGCGAAAAACGAACTGCCGTGCATAGTTGGCTCCTTGGACAAGGGGGGAGGCGGGCTGGATCTGGGTGCGAATCCTGACGCACCCTGCTCCAAAAAGTGGTGGCCAGCCATGATCTAGTCTAGTGGACGAGTCCAGGCCTGGCTTTGGTTCCCTTCCTGTGTGCCCAGTGGGTAAATTCCGCGCTCGTTTTCACTCCGCCATCAGCGCAGGTGCACATGGGCACTAGCGGTGCTACTGTCCGGGCTTCGATGCCGCCTAGCCACCGCCAAGCCACACTCTCCTCGGGAGGCGCTGCTCCCGCTGAAACCGCCTCAGCGGGCCGCGGCTGGACTGGGGCGACCTTCGCGGTCGTGCTCGTCGCTTTCATGCTGCGCGCTTGGTTCGTGTGGTCCTACCGCGGCTTTCCATTGGCCGGCGCGCCTGTCATGGACGAGCGCTATCACCTGGACTGGGCGCGCGCGTTTTCGTCTTCCCAGACGTTCGTGGAAGGGCCCTATTTTCGCGCGCCGCTGTATCCCTGGTTCCTGGGAATGGCCATGGATGTCTTCGGCGAGAACTTGACCGCCTTGCGGCTGCTTCAATCGGGCCTGGGCGCTCTGGCCACATGGCTGGTGATTCGCATCGCGCGCAGCCTGTTCGGCCACGCTGCGGGACTGATCGCTGGCGGACTGTACGCCACGCTGTGGATCTCCGTTTTCTACGACAGCCAACTGTTGCTCGAGAGCCTTGCGATCCCGCTGTACTTGTCGGCGCTATGGGCTGCGCTGTGGTTGTGGCGCGAAGTACGCGTGCTTCCCGCTGTGGCCACGGGTGTGTGCCTCGGTTTGGGGGCGATTTGCCGGCCCAACGTGTTGCTGGTCCTGCCGCTCTTGGCCCTGGGGCTAATCTTGCGCGCACGCACTGCTCATGCGAGCGCTTGGCCCGCCTTGTTCGCCTTGCTCGGAGGCCTTGCGCTGCCCATCCTGCCCATCACGCTGCGCAACGCGCGCGTCGGCGGCGAAGCGATCCTGATCAGCTCGCAAGCCGGAGTGAACTTGTGGATCGGCAACAACCCCGCATCGGACGGCATCACGGCAATCGTGCCGGGAACGCGCGAGGATTGGTGGGGCGGCTACTACGATTCGATCCAAATGGCGGAGCGCGAGAGCGGACGCAAGCTCTCTGCCGGCGAGGTTTCTCAGTTCTACGTGAACAAGTCGGTGGCGTTCGCGCGCCAGGATCCGCGCGCTTTCTTGGCGCTTCTGGGCAAGAAGCTGCGCTGGTTCGTGAGCGACTGGGAGCTGCCCAACAACGAGGAACCGTTGTTCGTGGCGCGGTACAGTGCGCCTTGGATGCGCTTCTTGCCCGTGGGCACGGGCCTGTTGCTCGCCGCCGGTTTGCTCGGGCTGTTTCTCCAGCGGCGCGCCTGGCGCGAGCACTGGCCGCTGTGGACCTTCCTGCTCGCCTATTCGGCGAGCGTTGTGCTGTTCTTCGTCAATGCACGCTACCGCTTGCCGGTTCTCCCGGTGCTGGCCATCTACGCCGGTGCTCTGGGCGCTAGTTGGCTGCGCGCGCTGAACGAGCGCCGCCGCGGCCAAGTGGCCGCCGGCGCGGCGATCCTGGTGGCACTGGTCGCGCTCTCCAAGGTTGGAACCGCCGACATGCGGCGGCGCGGCGAATCGAACGGCTGGCTGATCCTGGGACAAGCCCAAGCGCGCGCAGGCGACGCTGCCGCTGCCGTGGAGAGTCTGGAGCGCGCCATCGCCATCGATCCCGGCGCGTGGATTGCCCATCGCGCACTGGCTTCGGCGTTGATCCAAGAGCAGCGCTTCGTCGATGCCGAAGATGCGCTGCGCAGGGCTTTGAAGTTGCGACCTAAAGACGTGATCGCGCTGGAGTCCCTGGGCGACTTGCTGCTGGACCACAATCGCTTCGGCGACATCGAAGCGGTGGCGCAGCAACTGGAATCCGCCGGCTCCACCGCGGCCAAAGCCGAGTACTTGCGCGGCCGCGCGGCGCACAAGAGCGGTGCCTTGGCCGCCGCCGAAGCGGCCTACGCGCGCGCGGCCGAGCTGGACCCGGCGGATTGGCGCTCTGCCTATGCCTTGGGCGTGCTGCGAGAACCCAAGGCCGACTGGCAACAGACGCGCGCAGCGCTGGAACAGGCGCTGCGCGCGCTGCGAGCAGGACTCGGCACAGGCACGGTGCAGGAATCTTCCACGCGCAAGTACCTACTGGACCTGCTTATGCGACTCGCCACGGCTCAGGAACGCGCGGGCGATCCAGCCGCAGCCCAGCGCACGCGCGCGGAGCTGGAAGCCGCCGCGCGCGAACCTACGGGCAAACCGTGAATTGCAGGCCGTCGGTTAGTCCGACGGTGAACGCTGCGGGCGGATCGCGGAACCACACTTGGCAGTTCACGTGGGTCCCGCCGACAAGCAGCGGTCCCCCAGTCGGATGCGCCAGGAATTGCGCCAGCGTGTAGCCGATGCTGCCGCCACAGATACCCGCGCCGCCGGCGTTTTGCACCGGCAGGCGATAGTGCGGGGCCTTCACACACAGCGTGCCCCCGTTGAAGGGCAAGTTGTTCTTGCCAGTCGTACCGAAGTACAAAAGGCCGTTTTGGCCCGACTCCAGATTGGTGGCATTGACCAGGAACCCGGCCGGACTGGCCAGGCTCGCACTGCCTGCCGAGCCCATGCTGGGAAGGCAGCCGCTCGTGGATGTCAATGCCGTGCAATAGTTCGCGGCCCCGCAGTCGCCGCCATAGCGCGCAACCCAAGCATCCGTTCCTCCCTGGTTGGCCGCGACCAGATCGCCGCCGGTCGAACCCGCCCACAGTACGCCGCCCGCGCCGTCCGCGCTGGCGCAAAAGCCGTGGTCGTCGGCGGGACTTCCCAGTTGCACGGTCCACTGCTTGCTGCCAGCGAAATCGAGCCGAGCAAGCCACGCGTCGTGCAGGCCCGCGTTCGCGCCGCCCAGATCTCCAGCGGTTGTGCCGCACAGGTACACACCGCCCGCTCCATCCGGAATGGAATCGGTTGCGGAGTCGAACACGCCCGTGCCCACCTGTCGCACCCAGGCCAAGGCTCCGGCATCGCTGTAGCAAGCCAGCCAGATGTCGCTGCCTCCCCAATTGGGCCCAGTCACTGCCCCATCCGTCCGCCCGCTCACGATCACGCCCCCGTTGGTTTGCGAACAGCCGTGGCACTCGTCGACGGAACTGGAACCAAGGATGCGGGTCCACTGGACATTTCCCGAAGCGGAGTAGCTCGCAAGCCACGCATCCGTTGCGCCGGAGTTCGCTCCGCCCAGAGAACCAGAGGTTGTTCCGCTGACAAAGACCCCGCCCGCTACCCCCGGCGCCAGCGCGGCAGCTTGATCATTGCCGGAAGTGCCGATTTGTCGTTGCCACAATTGGTTTCCAGAGCTGTCGTAGCGCGCGAGCCAGGCGTCTAGTCCACCGACGTTGGAACCGGCCAAGGCCCCCATGGCCGTGCCGCACACATAAGCCCCTCCCGCGCCATCGGAAATCACAGCCCGAGTTTGGTCATCCGCCCCAGTTCCCAACTGGCGGGCCCACAAGGGGTTCTGGGCCATTGCGGGCGCGGCCGACAACGCGGCAAGTGCCGCGATCCATGGAAGTTGAAGCTTGCGAGAGTGCTGCATGAGGATCTTGCCCGTTGGGGCCCGTTGATGGAGGAAGCGATGGGTCCCTGACCAGCGGTTCGAAAGGAGCCCCTGCCCCAATGGAAGCTCGCGCCAGGCGCGCCATCCAGGACCCTGGAACGACTACGACTAGGGGCACCAATCGCCCCAAGTAACAACCGCCGAGCAAGAATGTGAAGCCTCTCACAGGGGTGCGATTTCGCTCGGGTGATTGCCGGCAGCAGCACGCGCCGACTCTATTCGAGCAAGCGCCATTCGGTCCGGGTGCGGTTGGCTGGCTAGAAAACGGCTCGAGGCCGCATTCCGTTTGGAATGCGGCCTCGAGTTGTGGATCTCGCGCGGATCCCCTGCGGACCAAGAAGGTCCACCGGGAATCTTCGCGATTTCAAATCACGGGCAGACCGTGTAGGTGATGCCGTTGCTAACCGCGTTGGTCACGGCCGAGTTGGGGTCGCGGATCCAGGCTTGCTGGTGCACCGTCGAGCCAGCGCTGATCGGCGTACCGAAGTTCGCCGCTTGCGACTGAACGATTGCCATCGTGTAGGAGAGGGTGCCGTCGCAACCGCCATCCGTGCCACCCGTGTTGGTAACGGGCAAGCGGATGAGGGGCGGGGTCACGCACAACACGCCGTTGGAGAACGGAGCGTTGTTGGGACCGTTGAGGCCGAAGAACTGGATGCCGTTCTTCGCGCCGGGGGCGGTCGACGTGGTGATGCTGAAGCCAGCGGGGTTGGCGATGCTGGGCAGACCCGTGGAGCCCATCGAAGCCAAGCAGCCGTTGAAGGAGGGGTTGACCGTGCAGTAGGTCGCGCCGCCCGTGCAAGCCGCGCAGGTGCGGCCGCCTTCCATCGTGAAGTAGTAGCTAGCAAGCGGGTTGGCCGGCCAACCACCGAACCAGTAGCAGTTCGTGCCGTAGCCGTACATGGCAACGCCGGTGGGGCAGTTGGTCGGAACCGAGCTGCCGATCGGGGTGCCGTCGTCGTTGATCCACGACGCGTCGTCCGTATCAAGACCCGTGCCGCAGGGGCCGCCGGTGAAGGGGTCCACGCCGCAGGGGATGTTGTAGGTGCAGGAGCCACCAGCTGCGACGTTGGGATCGCCGCTGATGAAGATGCCTTCGGGGCCAGCGGGTTGCGCGGGCATGTTGTGGTGGAAGCCCCACGTGAACAAGTCGGTGGTGGGGTTACCGTCGAAGGAACCGTCGCCATCGGCTTCGATGCACAGGCCGAGGTTCGTGATGCCGACGATCCAGCAAGCCTGGAAGTTGTCGGTGGTGGAACCGGGCAGACCCAGCGGGGTCAGGTCGATCTCGGTGTAGATCGTGCTAGCGGCCCACGTCGGGGGCGTTTGCGCGACCAAACCGGCGCACTGACCACCGGCGTTGTTGGCGAACGCGATTTCGCAGGAGAAGCTGGCCGCGTTGAAGGTGCAGTAGGCGAAGGAGAAACCGTCGAAGCTCACGGGCGAACCGGAACCGGGTGCCGTGCTCGGGATGCGACCTTCGTCGTAGTTTTCTTCGCAGTTCGCGAAACCTGAGTAGTAGGCCGCGGTGGCCCAGGTGCAGGTGTTGTTGTAGATGGTCTGGACGTTGGCGGCCAAAGCTTGCGAACCCGCGGCGATGCGCTTGCCGGTCACGAAGTCAACCGTGATCTTCTTGGGCGTAGCCGTAATCGGGTGCAGTTTGGAGGCCGGAAGTTGCTGTTGCGCGGAAGCGGAAGCGCAAACCAGCGCGGCTCCGGCAACGATCAGTGACGAACGCAGCATGTACATGCTCCTGAATGAGAGAGGGTGGAAAAAGGGAGAGATCCCTACACACAGAAAAGGTAACGCACCCTTTGGGAATGCGCCAAAAAGGAATCCCTGGTTTCGTGAGACGTACCAGGGCCCGTTTTGGTTCCCCAGGATTCGCCGGTCGTGGCCAAACCCAGGGCTTACCCGATCCCCAATGGTATCCGACCCTGACGAAATAGGGGCAAGCGCAAGCCAAAAAAACCGGCGGCGCCCTAACTCCTAGGGCTCGCCGCCGGACGTACGAAGTAGGCCAGGTCGCCTTTCCAGGGCGGTCCCTAGCCTCGGGACGTGCCGCACTGCGCGCAGAAGCGGGCGTCCGGGGCCAAAGCGCCGCCGCACTTCGCGCAGGCGGCTGTGACCGGACTCGCTGCCGCCTGCTGCTCTTTGCCACAGGCCGAGCAAAATTTTCCGGCCGCCACGCTGGCTCCGCAGGCTTGGCACAGCATGACCGGCATGGCCGGACCCGCGCCCGCGGGCCTGGCTGCCATTTGACCCATCATCTGCGCCATGGCGAAACCGACACCTAGTCCCGCGCCGCTGGCCAGGCTGCCCTCGCCGCCACCGCCGCCGCCTTGGGCCAATCCTTCGCCTGCTCCCATCATGGCCTTGCCCGCTGCGAAGTGTTGGAAGTTGGAGACCCCACCCACGGTGCGCAAGTACGCCGCGTCGGTGTAGAGCTTCTTCAGATTCTTGGCATCCGCTTCGTCGATGGCGATCACGAAGTTGCCCAGGCGCACGATGCGCAGTCCATAGGCCGTGACGTGTTGGTCGACGGCCTTGAGTACTTCCGACTCGAGCTCTTCGGTGTACGCGCCCGAAGTCACATCCAGGAGCGGCCACTTGTGCTTGACCAGCGTTTCGGCGATGCGATCGCGGATGACCTTGAGCACTTGCTCCTTCATCCAGTCGTCGACGCGCGCGACCTCGGGTCGTCCCATGCCCACGAAGCCGACGATGAGCTGCTCCGCGTTCGTCACCTGAAAGGAGAATTCTCCGTGCACCAGGGTTTCGACCGGCACGCCGCTCTTGGGATCCTCCACGTGGCCGATGCGTCCACCGAACTTGACGCCGGTGTGCTCGCGCATGTTGACGAAGAACACCTCGGCGATGAACACGTTGCCGCCGGTGAAGCTGTCGACCAAGTTCGACAGGAACGGCAGGTTGGCGCTGTCCAACGTGTGACGGCCGGGCCCCAGCGACGAGACGACTTTGCCATCGCGGAAGAACACGGTTCGCTCGTCGGCTTCCACCGTGAGCTGGGACTTCATCGGGATGGTCTTGTCGGGGTGCTTGTAGACCACCAGCGACTTGGCCTCGTCCGGCCGCGCGATCATCATCTCGCGGACGCCGCCCTTGAACCAATCCATCACGCCCATGTGTGCCTTCCTGAAATAAGTGGTTGCTCGAGAAACCGTGCCTGCCGGGGCCCCGGCCCCCACCCAAGTGAGCTGGGTGCAAGCGAGTCCCTACGCACAGGGTAGGCAAATCTTCGCCAATCTTCGCCAATCCCTGAAGGGGGGAAAAGATGCCGGCCCGCGCCCTGACCTAGCGGCCCGTTCCACCAGGGGGCGTGCCGGGATGCAAAGGCTTCAAGGAGCGCGAGCTGGATTGCGCGGCGCTGAGAATGAAGGATTGGGCGCACAGCGAGTAGACCCAGCCCAGCGCCAGGCGCAAGCTAAGCTCACCCCCTTGTCGACCAGCCAACGACCGCCCGATTCCGCTTCCCAGGCGCCCGCGCCCGAACAGGCCCATGCGCATTCCACGCCGGAGAGCGCGCGCGTCGACTTTCCGTGCCGCAACTGCGGCGCGCAGATGACTTGGGACCCCGACCGCGACGTGCTCGCCTGCGAGCATTGCCAGACGACGCTGCAAGTACCGCGCGCCGAAGGCCTGATCGTGGAGCGACCGCTGGAAGAGGGATTGGCTGTCGCCCGCGGGCTGGGAGTGCAGACGCGCAGCATGCGCTGCGCGCGGTGCGGCGCCACGATCCAGCTCTCGGGCTCGACCACCTCCACCGACTGCGTCTTCTGCGGATCCTCCCAGGTGCTGGATCAAACCGCCAACCGCATGGCGCTGCGGCCCGAGTCGATCGTGCCCTTGGAATTCGGTCGCGACAAGGCCGAGGCCGCCGTGCGCAAGTGGCTTGCGGGCTTGTGGCTGCGCCCGAACGCTCTCAAGCAATCGGCGCGCTTCCAAGCCCAGGGCGTGTATTTGCCTTACTGGACCTACGATGCGCGCGTGCACTCGGATTGGTCCGCCGATGCTGGGCACTACTACTACGTAACCGAGGTCGTGCCGGTGATGGTGAACGGCAAGCTGCAAATGCAGTCGCGCCAAGTGCGCAAGATCCGCTGGGTGCCGGCCTGGGGCAAGCGCGACGACGTGTACGACGACGTGATCGTGCACGCGTCCAAGGGCGTAGCCGAGGAGCTGATCGCGCGCCTGGGCGGCTTCGACACCAAGGCGCTGGTCCCCTACCGGCCAGAGTATTTGGCCGGCTGGCGCGCCGAGGAATACGAGCGTGACCTGGAAGCCGGCTGGCAGCACGCCAAGGAACACATCGTGCGCACGCAGTCTTCGCGCTGCGGCGCCGACGTGCCCGGCGACACGCAGCGCAACTTGAAGGTCGACAACACCATCGAGGACGTGCGCTGGAAGCACATTTTGCTGCCGCTGTGGGTCATGACCTACCGCCACGCCGGCCGCGACTTTCGGGTCTTGATCAACGGCCAAAGTGCGCGCGTGCAAGGCCAGGCGCCGCTGTCTCGGCCCAAGGTCGTGCTGCTGGTGCTGGCGATCCTGACGCTGGTCGGATTGATCGTGGCTTTCGCCAAGTGAGGACGAAGCTGGGTGGAGTGCGGCACAGGGCCTAGCTTGGCGTGCCGCAGCGCAACTGGAGCTAACTTCCTGCGCGGGATAGCCAGGTGGAAAGTGCGACACTGAGCGCGAAGGCTGCGGCGAACAGCGCGGCACGCGCGCCGAACCAGGCCAAGCGTTGCCGCCATTTGGAACGTCTCACAAAGGCGGCCCACGCCAGGCCGGCAAGGCAAGCCAGCCCCACGATTCCAAGGTCGAGCTGAGCCAGACCCGCTGCCAGGCCGCCCAGCACCGCGCTCGTCCCTGGCCAGCGGCGAAAGCCGTACACCAGGCCCAGGAACCACATCCACCAGGCCAGCTTGCGTTGCAGCGCAAATGGCAGCGGCAGGGACTTGCGCTTGACCCAAGGTTCGTTGCGTGCGCTGCGCTGCTGGCCGACGCCGGGCGTGGCGTGACGCGAAAAAAATGGCACGAGTTCGCCAACCACATCGCTGACTTGGCCGTAATTCCCGCCCAGCGGCAAGAAGTGGCCCGCATCGAACACGACCAAACGGCTGCTTGCCACGCGCGCGTGGCAATCCTGCGCTACCCACAGCGGAACCAAGAAATCATGCCGGCCGTGCAAAACGAGTAGCGGCGCCTGCAGGCGATCCAGCAGCGCCGACAGGGGCCTCTGGTCGGAGTCCCAAAACGCCAGCAAGGTCTGGGCAAGTCCGTCCAGACCATCGAGCGCGCCGAAGTGCGGCAAGAGGAAGTCGAGCGCCCGCACGATTCCCAGGCCGGTGGCGTACTTGGCGTGCTCGAAGTAGTAGGAACCCGAGCCTTCGCCCGCTTGCAAGCCGATGGATGCGACCAGCGCCACGCTGTGCACGCGCTCGGGAGCCAAGTCCGCCAAGTGCAGCGCCACGCCGCCTCCCTGGGACCAGCCCAGTGCATGAAAGCGCTCGACTCGAAGGCGCCTCAGTTCCTCCAGGACGCGCTGCGCATGCGCCAGCATCGAGCGCGACCCGGCAATCGAGCGCGAAGCGCCGAAGCCCGGCAAATCGAAGGCCAGCGCGGCTTGGCCGTGCGCCGCGAGTATTTGGCCTAGGGCCAAGAAGTTGTCGCGCGATCCGGGCAGGCCGTGCAACAAGACCACCGGCGGCTGGGCACCATGCAGGTCGCCCCAGGTCGTCACGCCCAAAGGCGCGCTTAGCACCGGTCCGCCAGCCAAGTCGCTCCTTGCCCACCAGCCTGCGCGGTACCCGCGCACGAGCGCGCTGGCGAGCGCCAGGGCGAGCCACAGCACCGCCAGCCCACGTAGCCATGTGTTTCTTCCAGCCATCTTCTGCAGTCACCGGCAAGCGACAGCCTAAGGGTGCGTGCTGGCTTGTGCCAACCAGCGTTGAAAGCTCCAAGCAGGTCGCGTGCGCTCCCGCGCGCCGCACCCTATTCTCTGCGCCTCATACTCATCCGCTCTCCCTATCTTCCAGCAACACGAGTCGCGCGCGTGCCCAAACGATCTACCCAGCGTTCCAATTCGCCCCGCTCCACGCGCGCAGCTTCGGCCATGCGCGCGGCTTCAGCGGCTAGCAGCACAAGTGACCAGCCGCACGCGAACTTGGGCGCGTTGCGCGAAGTGCCCTTCATGGGTGTGATCTTCGTGGTGCACGAGGCCGCTAGGCGCGGCTTCACCAACGGCCATCCGGATTGGTGCAACCTCGGCCAAGGTCAACCGGAAGTGGGTCCGATGGCAGGCGCGCCCGAGCGCATCGACCACGTGCAACTGGAACCTGGTGACCATGCCTATGGCCCGCTGGGCGGAACCCTCGAACTGCGCCAAAAGATCGCCGACCACTACAACCGCTTGTTTCGCGGCGGCAAGCGCTCGCGCTTCGGCCCGGACAACGTGTGCGTGGCCCAAGGCGGGCGTCTAGCGCTCACGCGAGCCATGGCCGCGCTGCGATCGGTGTCGATCGGCTACCAACTGCCTGACTACACCGCCTATGAAGACATGTTCGAGCTGCATCTGTCGCGGATTTCGCCAGTGCCGATCCGCGGCCAAGAAGCCCAAGGCTTCTGTGTGCCGGTCAAAGACCTGCTCGCACAAATCGACGCCCAAGGCCTGTCAGCGCTGCTGCTATCCAACCCCTGCAACCCCACCGGCAACGTCATCGCGGGCGCGCAGCTCGAGCAGCTCGTGCGCGGCGCGCGCGAGCGCGGCACGACGCTGCTCTTGGATGAGTTCTACAGCCACTTCATCTATACACCCGCCGGCAAACCCGGCGCGGGCCCGGTCAGCGCCGCGCCTTTCATTGAGGACATCGAGCGCGAGAACGTAATCCTGTTCGATGGGTTGACCAAGGGCTTTCGATATCCGGGTTGGCGCATCGGCTGGGCGCTGGGGCCCAAAGCCATGATGGAGACCATGGCGCGCACGGCCAGTTCCATCGACGGCGGCCCCTCGCGCATCGCGCAACGCGCTGCAATCATGGCCTTGGAGCCCGCGCGCGCCGATCAAGAAACCAAGGCTGTGCGCCAAGTGTTTAGCGCCAAGCGCAACCTGATGCTCGAACGCCTCAAACGCATGGGCGTGCGCTTTGCCCGCGAAAGCGAGTCCACGTTTTATTGCTGGGGCTCTCTGCAGCAATTGCCGGACGGGCTGGACGATTCGATGACCTTTTTCTGGCGCGCGCTCGAGCGCAAGGTCATGACTGTGCCCGGACCGTTCTTCGACGTCAATCCCGGCAAACGCCGAACAGGCGAGTCGCCCTACCGGCAGTGGACGCGCTTTTCCTTCGGTCCGCCCATGGACAACTTGCGCCTGGGACTCGATCGGTTGGAGGCCATGCTTCAGGACGCGCGCCGGCGTCGCGGGCGAGCGACCGTCACGACGGGCAAGAGCAATCGCAGCCGCGCGCGTGTCTAGCCGCTAGGCCGCTAGTCCAGTGCCTCGGTCTCGACCGTGAAGGAAACCGCCGAGGTGTACTCCATCGTGCGACCCACGCTCGGGCCATCCTCGCTGGCGCCCTCGAAGGAGACCGACTCGATGGACTCTCCGGCGACTTCGAAGCGTTCCACTCGTCCCGCCTCCAAGTTCCAGATCAATTCGCCTTTCAGATCATACTGGAAGGCCACGCGCGAACTTACGCCCTCTTCGCTCGGCTCGTAGGCGATCCAGCTCTCGAAGTTGATGTCGACATCGATCGTGGCCAAACCGCCTTCGCTGCGCACCCACTTGGCGCGGATCTCGCCGCTGGCATTTTCCAAGTAGTCCTTCCAGCGCTTGTCTTCGTCCTCGTCGGCCTCTGCATCTGCCTGTGCGTCCAGGTCCACCAGATCCAGACCGCCGGCGAACAAGTGGTAGCGAAAGGCGTCCAGGGGCACTTCCCAACTAGCTCCTTCCGCCAGGCCCTCGCGCTCCTCCTTTTCTGGTAGCCAGTCGCGCAGGTCCATGTCTTCGTCGAGGCCGGCGAGGAGACTCTCGTCGCCTTCCTCGGAGGCGAAAGCCACGTCGTACTCCCCGCTCTCCTCGTTCCATGTGAAGCGCACCGAACGACCTTCCAGATCGCTGCCTTGTTCGCTCTCTTGACTCGTTTCTTCCTCGCCGAATTCGATCTTCTCGGAACTGGTCGAATGAATCTTCTCGAACTGGCGCACGAGCTTCTCCGGTCGACCGGCGGCGAGCTGAACGTATTCGTCGATCACCGCGATGGTCTCCTCGCGTTCCAGCGCAATGCTCGGAGAGGCTTCCATGTCGACCTCGACTTCCTCGCCGTCGACGACGATCGAGACCTGGGTCAGCGCGCTGGTGACCTTCTGAACGAAAGTCTTCTTGAGTTTTGCGCCTGCGGGCGGCCCGAAGCGCAGCGCCTCGGACGTGGACCCCGGGAGAGTGGCAAGCAGAATGGACGCGAGTAGAAACTTGGTTTGCATGGAAGCAGCTCCTAGTCCGGACGCCGGACTATTCCCACTCGATCGTGGCCGGCGGTTTGGAAGAAATGTCGAGCACCACGCGGTTGATGCCGCGCACCTCGTTGCAGATGCGGCTGGAGATGCGCTCCAGCAGCTCGCGGCTGGGCAGGGCCCAATCGGCAGTCATGCCGTCGCTGGATTCGACCAGGCGCACGGCGCAGGCCTCTTCGTAGGTGCGCGCGTCGCCCTTGACCCCCACCGAACGCACCGGCAGGAGCACGGCAAAGTACTGCCACAGGCGCTTGTGCTCGCCGCTGTGTTCCATTTCGCTCGTGACAATGGCATCGGCCTCGCGCAGTGCGATCAGGCGCTCGCGGGTGATCGCGCCCAAACAGCGCACGGCCAGGCCCGGGCCGGGGAATGGTTGGCGTTCGACGATGGCAGCGTCCAGGCCCAAGTAGCGCCCGATGGCGCGCACTTCGTCCTTGAACAACTCGCGCAGGGGTTCGACGAGCTGCATGTCCATATCGTCCGGCAAACCGCCCACGTTGTGATGGCTCTTGATCACGGCCGTGTTGCCGCCGTGGGCGTTGACGGACTCGATCACGTCGGGATACAGCGTGCCCTGGCCCAAGAAATGGGCCTGGGAGTAACCCTTGGCTTGCTCGCGAAATACCTCGACGAAATCGCGGCCGATGAGCTTGCGCTTCTTTTCGGGGTCGGTCACGCCGGCCAGGCTGGCCAGGAAACGCTCGCTGGCGTCGACCACGGCCAGGTCCATGCCGAATTGGCCGCGGAAAGTCTCTTCGACGACGCGCCGCTCGCCGTGCCGCAACAGGCCGTTGTCGACGAAAATACAGTGCAGTCGCGAGCCGATGGCGCGCTGCACGATCATGGCGGCCACGGAACTGTCGACGCCGCCCGAAAGTCCCAGGATGACCTCGCCTTTGGGGCCGACCAACTCGCGGATTTTCTCGACTTCGCGCTCGACGATGCTGTCCGGCTTCCAGTCGCCCGCCATGCGGCACACGCGGAACAGGAAGTTGTCCAAGAGTTCGCGCCCGCGCACGGTGTGAGTCACTTCGGGGTGGAACTGCACGCCGAAGAATCCGCGCTTGCGATCACCCATGGCCGCGATGGGACAGGTGGCGGAATCGGCGAAAATCTCGAATCCGGCGGGGAGCGACTCGACCTGATCGCCGTGGCTCATCCAGGCCACAGTGTGGCCGCCCACGCCCTCGAACAATTCTTCGCTGATTTGGACCGTGATCGATGTCTTGCCGTACTCGTGCCGGCTGGTGCGCGAGACACGCGCGCCCAGTTCGCGCGCCATCCACTGCATGCCATAGCAGATGCCGAGCACCGGCACGCCCAGCGCCAACAATTCGCGCGGCACGGCCGGCGCGTCCGCCGCGTAGACCGAGGCAGGCCCGCCGGAAAGGATGATGCCGGCCAGGTTCAAGCTCCTAGCTTTGGCTAGGGCCTTGGAGGCGGGCGCGATTTCGCAGTAGGAGCCTGCTTCGCGCACCCTGCGCGCGATGAGCTGGGCGTACTGTGCGCCCAGATCGACGATCAGAATCGCTCGCAAGTTGTCGGCTTTGGGCGTGGCGCTCATTCTTGGGAGGAGTGGAAGTAATTGGGCGCTTCCTTGGTGATGAGTACGTCGTGCGGGTGGCTTTCCTTGACTCCGGCCGCCGTGACGCGCACGAACTGGGCCTTGCTCCACAACTGGGGAATCGTCTTGGCGCCGACGTAGCCCATGCCGGCGCGCACACCGCCCACGAGTTGGTACACGAAACTCGACAGCTTGCCCTTGTAGGGCACCATGCCCTCGATGCCTTCGGGCACGAGTTTGTCGCTGGAGGAGACATCGCCCTGGCGGTAGCGCTCCTTGCCGCCTTGCATCATGGCTCCCAGAGAGCCCATGCCTCGCACCGCTTTGAACGTGCGGCCCTTGTACAAGATGGTCTCGCCGGGACTCTCTTCCAGGCCGGCGAACAGACTGCCAAGCATGGCGCACGAAGCGCCCGCGGCCAGAGCTTTGACGATATCGCCGGAGAAGCGAATACCGCCGTCGGCAACGACCGGCACGCCCGCCTTGGCCAGCGCGCGCGCGCAGTCCATCACCGCCGTGAACTGCGGCACGCCGATGCCGGCCACCACGCGCGTGGTGCAAATCGAGCCCGGTCCGATGCCCACCTTGACG
>JAKFYL010000309.1 GCA_021730845.1 Planctomycetota bacterium
GTCGAGGACGGTGCCATGCGCGAACTCTACGAGGCCATGCGTTGGTCGCGCTCCCGTGTGCGTACGGCCACCGAGTGCTTGGAAGACCTAGAACGCTTCTGGGAGGAATGAGCGCGCAGCGGACGCCGGCTATTCGGCGCTTGCTTTCGGGGCGCCTTTGCGCCGCAAGTACTCCATGATGAATGGATCGATCTTGCCTTGGAGCACGGCCT
The DNA here is from genome assembly GCA_021730845.1 of Planctomycetota bacterium. Classification (GTDB taxonomy): domain Bacteria; phylum Planctomycetota; class UBA1135; order UBA1135; genus JAKFYL01. Next base: position 213 of record JAKFYL010000309.1, read on the forward strand.
GGATGTTGCCCGTCTCGACTTCGGTGCGGTGATCCTTGACCATCTGGTAGGGGTGCAGCACGTAGCTGCGGATCTGGGACCCAAAGGCGATTTCACCTTTACTTCCGTAGAGTTTGGCGAGTTCCACGTCGCGCTCGGCTTCTTTCAGTTGCAGGATCTTGGCCATCAACATCTGGCGCGCCATTTCGCGATTCTTGTGCTGGCTGCGTTGGTTCTGGCAGCGCACGACTAGGCCGGTGGGAATGTGGCGCATGCGCACGGCCGACTCCGTTTTGTTGACGTGTTGCCCACCTGCGCCACCGGCCCGCATCGTGTCCACCTCGATGTCCTCGTCCCGCAACTCGACGGCGGCCTCGTCTTCGAGCACCGGCGTGACGTCGACGCCGGCGAAAGCCGTCTGGCGCCGCGCTTGGGCATCGAAGGGGCTGATGCGCACCAGGCGGTGCACACCGCGCTCCGCCTTCAAGTAGCCGAAAGCGAAATTGCCTTCGACGCGAATCGTCCCGGAACGGATCCCACCTTGGGTTTCGGGTACGACTTCGATCTCCTCGACGGCAAAGCCCTTGTCCTGGGCCCAGTGGGTGTACATGCGCAGCAGCATGGACGCCCAGTCACAGGAATCGACGCCGCCCGCCCCGGGAGTGATCTGCAGGAAGGCGCTGCAAGCATCGTTGGGCCCTCCAAGCATCAACCGGAAGTCGAGTTCCTCGAGATCCGTCTGGATCTTGCTGGCCACCTGCTCCAGATCGCCGAGTACGGCTTCCTCGCCGGACTCGCGACCCATTTCCATCAGGAGCTCGATCTCCTCGATGCCCGTCATCACGCGTCGAATGGGTTCGACGACGGACACGGCCAACTTCTTTTGGGCGATCAGCGTCCGCGCGCGCTCTTGATTCGTCCAAAAGCCATCGGCCAACTCTTGCTGCTCGATCTCGGCCAGGCGGCTGGAGTGTCGAGCGAAGTCAAAGACCGTCCTTCAACAATTGCAAGTGACGGCGGAACTCGGCGAGGCGGCTGGTGAAGTCGTTGAGCGACGGCATGCGCGCATCCTATTCGAGACAACCCTGCTCCAGCCAGAGTTTCTCGATCTGGTCGCGTTCGCTGGGCACGAGCGTGGTGAGCACCTCGCAGCCCTTGTCGGTAACCAGGATGACGTCCTCGATGCGAATCCCGATGTTGGTTTCCGGGTCGTAAAGCCCCGGCTCGATGGTGAACACCATGCCGGGCTGGAGGTCGCGGTCCAGGCCGCCCGGATCGTGCACTTCCATTCCCACCCAGTGGCTCACGCCGTGCCGGCGCAGGTCCCCAAACCCGCGCGCCATGAGCACCTCGTCGCAGGCCTTTTGAACGTCGGCCACACGCTTTCCGGGTTGCACGGCAGCGATGCCTGCTTTCTGAGCCGCCAAGACCGCGTCGTACAGCTCGGCCTGCCGCGCGCTGAAACGGCCGTTGACGGGCCAAGTGCGCGTGATGTCGCTCACGAAGTGGTCGACTTCCGGCGCGTAATCGGCCAGCAACACTTCGCCATCCTGCATGGCCCGACTCGAAGCCGAGTAATGCAACACCAGTGAGTTGGGTCCAGCACCGATGATGCCGTGATACGCCGGTCCTGTCGCGCCCTCGCGAATCTGCACGTAGGACATCAGGGCTTCGATCTCCCACTCGCCAAGACCTGGGCGCGTCGAGCGAATCGCCTCCACCATGGCCAAGGATCCAGCACGGCAGGCGCGGCGGATGGCCAAGATTTCCTCGGGCGTCTTGATCATGCGCAATTCCTCGATGACCGAGGTGGCGTCGGCGACCTTGCAGCCGTACTTGGACTCGAGCGCCTCGGCCAAGGCTTCTTCGCGGCTCTTGCGACCATCCAACGGGTCCTTGGCTTGGCGCCCATCGAAGGGCCGAGCCCGATCGTAGCCGCCAGAAAGCGCGAGGTTTGGATGGCGCGAGATCCAGACTTTGCTCTCCTTGGCAAACAACTCCTTGAGGGTCTCGTCGAGCTTGCGCGTCGAGCGCACGTCCGCGATACCCGTCGTCGAAGCTACCCAAGCATCGCCCGAGTCCCACTTCTCGCCTTCCCAGATTTCCCCCAGCTTGCTGGGCTGAGGCAGAAACAAGATCTCGGAGCCGCTGGCGCAATCCATGACCAAGACGGCATCCGGACTGACCACGCCAGTCAGCCACCAAAACACCTTGTCCTGGTGAAAGCGCACGTAGTCGCGCGTTTCGGGCAAACCGCGCACGAGCACGAAGCCCTCCTTTAGCTTGGCACGCAAGGCGGCGCGCCTTCCGGCGTGGAACGAACTCCCTAGCCCGCACACGGGAGCACCCGAACCGGGGCGCTCGACCGGATTGGCCCAGGCCGGCGCATCCTGAGGCGAAGCCGGCGCGGCCAACATGCAAGCCAGAACCACGGCCCCCGCGCGAGCAGCGGCCGAACGCGATGAAATCGAAACGGTGCGCATGGGCCTAGCTTATACGTCCGCTCGAACCTAGGTTTGCAAGACTTTCGTGCGCCTCCCCCAACCTGCCATCGAAGCCGTCTTTGTGCGCCGTACCAAGCGCTTTTTCGTGGATGCCCTGCTTGCGGATGGCAGCCAAGTGACCTCGCACTGTCCAAACACCGGCTCTTTGCTCGGCTGCCTGGAGCCCGGACGCCGAGTCTGGCTGCGCGATTCCCAGAACCTCGAGCGCAAGCTGCGCTACACCTTTCAGGCCATCCAAGTCGGCCGTACCTGGGTCAACGTCGACACGTCGCTACCCAATGCGTTGGTCCATGAGTCCGTCACCGTCCAGCGCATCCCCGAACTCACCGGCTACGCCAGCGTCCGCCGCGAGGTCGCCTACGGCCGCGCGAGCCGCATTGACTTGCTCCTGGAGTCTCCCGAACGACCGCCCTGCTACGTCGAAGTCAAGAACACGACGCTGGTCGAGAACGGCGTGGCTCTCTTTCCGGATGCCGTGACCGAACGCGGTCTCAAGCACCTGGAGGAACTGATGGGCGTTGTGCGCAAAGGCGGGCGCGCCGTGCAGTTCTTCCTCGTGAGCCGCGCCGACGCACATTCGTTCGCCCCGGCCGAGCGCATCGATCCCGCCTACGCCAAAGCGCTACGCCGCGCCAAGCAAAGAGGCGTCGAGATCCTGGCCTACAGCGCGCGACCGACGAAGACCGCGCTTACGCTCCTTCATTCATTGCCCGTTCACGTGTGAGCGGGAGCGGGCGAGGCCTCTCGCTCCGTGAACTGCAGCTCAGCCACTAGCCTGGCCGTCAGATCGACACCGAGTACTCGTCCTGGTCGTCGATCGGGTAGCGCGGGCCGCCGGGGCCGCCGATGGACGAGCGCGACGCTCTGGATTGTTTGGCATATCCCAGGCGCTCTCCGAGCGCTTCGCGCGTGATCTCGAAGGCGGCCGCGTAGCGTGCGCCGCGCGCGACGGTGCGCCAGGCGATGCACAACAGACCGAGCCCGAACAGAAGCGCCAAAAACAACACCCCGCCGCCTTGCGCCACCGCTGGTGCAAGATGCCCTACAACGCAACGCTCCTGGTTACCAATCCTGGCCGCCTACCCTTCCTACGCGCGGGGAAGGCCAGCGTAATCTGCCAATCAAGGCCCCAGGGTGAAGACGATGGCGTCGGAGAGGTAACTGGTCGCAGGGAGGTCCGGTTCGCGGCTCCAGGATTGGGCCCACACGCTTTGGCCAGCGACCAGCGCGGGGTCGACGCCGCTGGAGGCCCAGGTGTTGAAATCCAGTTGCAGCATGCCGCTGCAGTCGGTGGTAGAGGAGGAACTGCCGCCGGAGGACTGGACGCTCGTGCGCGTCAGGGGTGGCAGGACGCATAGCCAACCGGCAGGGATCAGCGAAAGCTGCGAGCCGGTCGTGGCATAGAACAGGAGACCTGGCTTTTGGTTGCGCAGGCTGCTGGTGGTGAGCGTGAAGCCACTTGGCGCGGAGGCGCTGGGCGTGCCGGTGAAGGACATGCTGGGCAGGCAACCTGCCGTGCCCTCGGTCGAAAGACAGTAGACCTTGGGAACGCTGGCAAGCGCCATGTCGCGGATGTAGACCTCCGGGCCGTAGAGCTCGCCGCGTGTTGGGTCGAGATTGTTCGCATGCGACCAGAAGACCACGAAGCGCCCGTCCGCGTTGATGCAGGAGTTGAGGCTTTGGTGATTCTGGTAGCCGCCTGTGACGCTGACCGAGACGCACTCGATCTTGCCGGTGAGGATCTCGCCTCGGTAGACGTTGTACGACGGCGGGGTGAAACCGGGGATTAGGTTGTCGGCCACGCTGATGAAGCTCATGTAGCGACCGTCGGTGCTGAGCACTGGGCCAAAGGAGTCGTCGTCGCCCGGGAGCCCCTGTGGGCTGAGGGTCATGCAGCGCAGAATGCCGGTGACCCGATCAACGGTATAGATGTTCTGGCGTTGGTTGATCCCCGGAAACATGTTCGGCGCTTGCGATGGGAATGCAACCATCCGGCCATCACCCGAAATGTGCATCAGGCCAGAGATGCCAGTGCTGGCCACCTCTCCTTGGCTGTTCTTGCTCACGACCTCAATGACACCGGTTTGTCTGTCGATCACGAAAGCCTGGGGATATCCGTTCCCGACGCCAGGCACGAGGTTCGATGCCATGCTGTTGAACGCAACGTAGCGACCGCCCTCGGTGATTCCTCCCATGCCAGAGCCCCCGTTCGCCTCAATGCCGCCTGGGGCTAGGCTTACACGCTCGAATGTATGGGTCGCAACCTCGTAGACGAAAACGTCCCCAGTGTTGTTAGTATCTCCGGGAACCAGGTTCGACGCCTCAGAATGAAACACCAGATATTTCTCGTCGGGTGAGAACCGATTGAGACTGGCGCTCTTGTTGCCGGGCTCACCCGCCGCGTTCAGCGTGATGCAACGAGTCGTGTTTGCGAGCCGGTCGCGAATCCACAGTTGCGAATGGGTCAAAGGTGGAGACCACACAATCCCAAGATTTGTTGCTCCCGAACTAAATGTTGCATAGCGCCCGCTAGAACTCATGGAAAAGGACGCTGCACCTATATCCGCAGGCTCCCCAAGATCATTGACCGATATCGTCTCGAACTCTCCGGTTTGCATGTCTCGCACATACACTTGGTCCTTGAGCGCAGGATATCCCTGTGGATGAGACATGCTGTCAATGAGCACCTGTCGACCATCGCTGGACACACTGTCGGAGTTCATATCCGCTTCACCGTTCTCGTCGACCCAGGTCGATGGAAAGTTGTTTACGTGGACAGTAACCGGCTGGCCCTGTGGCGCAGTCGCACTAGCGATGAATGCCGCAAGCAGCACGGCCGTGAGGATACACGCGCCACGCCGCAGGCCACGCGCAAGAGAGGTATTAGAGTTATTCATGTCGATTTCTTGGTTTCATGTCACTCAATAGGGCCAACAAGCGCGAAGGCTTCAAACTCCCGCGCGACCAGGACGTAGGTCATCCCTTGCGGCTTCGACAGCCCCGGGAAATCGTGGATGCGGCAGTCCTGCATGAAGAAGTCGTAGTCACTCCGCCAGTAGCCGGTCAGGTCTAGTTCGAAGGGATTTGCCGTCCCATTGACAACCTTCGGCCATTTCCACTGGATCAGGTATGGGTCCTGGGCGAAGTAGATGTGACGGTAGGGGAAGCCGCCGATTGAGCCGGGAAGGTTGCGCACCCTGGCGCGTCGAGCCTGGCCAGGGTGGCGCGGCGTGGCGCCGATCGGAAGCGCATCTAGGAGTGCCATCGTCCAGACATTGTTCACCACATTGATAGAATTGTCTGGATTCCAGGTGTAGCCCTTCATTTGGGCGTTATCGGCATTGACACCGTTTTCAACGAAGAACACTCGATCTTCGACAACGGCTAGCCCTGAGACTCCCGAAGTTGTCGCGATGTTCTGCTTGTACACGGGCTGCCCGATGGTGATACCGTCGCTCGCCTTTAGCCCTTCCATGTCGAACACCATGACACCCTGACTGTGCCCCACGAATGCGGCCAGTTTGCCGGAAGGGTGCTTGGCAATTGTGATGGACTGCCCCCCCACGGGCAAACCGGCGGCATTCAAGATTGGCGGACTGGCCACCGAGGCTTTGTGTTCCCAGCGGCCAGTATTGGGGAAGCTGGCATTCCACCAGAACACGTTGAGCACAATTTGGTGATATGGCCCGGTGCCAGGAGTTGCATCGTCCCTGGTCATGTCGTTGATCAAGTACCGATTCGTGAAATTGGGTGCGTACTCGCTGATGTCGACGTAGACGTTGTCGTTGCCGTACACGCCGGGGTTCCCGCAATTCTCGATTTGGCAATTGTAAGTCCAGTTTCCTAATGCCTGGGAAACTGCGGTATTGACAATGTTGTTGCTGGGGCTGATCCACTCGGCATTGAGAGGATCTCGCGAGTTCGAATCGATGCGAAACATGTACTCGGCTCCAATCGCGGGAGCGGTGTAGATCTGATCCTCCGGAGGGAGGTTGTTGGGTCTGGGCAACTGCAACCCGCGGTCCACGTGCTCGGTGAGACCCACCAGACCGCTGTTTGGGGGCACCTCGCACGGCTTGTAGGAGTCTTCAGCGTACAAGAATTTGCCTCCGACCAATTCGTAACGCGCGACTCCGGCGAAGTTGGGCAAGTACACATGGTTGCCGATCGCCACGGCTCCATCGGAGGTGTTGATCCCGAAGTACTGCCCCCGGTCTTGCAAGAGCTGCACACTGTTGACGCCGTTCGACACGTTGAAGACCTTGCCAATGTGATCGACTTGGTTGGAGAGCGCCAGCCAAGCGTGCTTGGCAAAGACGCCTTCGACCCCGGTGGACACCTTCATGATGAAGGAATCGCGATTGGGGCCCAGGCTGCTCGGTTCGGCCGTGCTCGAGGCTACGACGCTTCCGTTGTCCCAAATGTGCGTATTGTCCTGCGCCAAGGCGACGAATCGCGTTCCGGGCGCGTCTGGGTCGACCATGATGTGCCGTATGTTGTTGGTCAGCTCGATGTTGATGCGCTGCGTTAGGCCCGTGGATGCTGGCGGGACGCTTTGCACTGGGCCCGGGGAAATGATGATGGAAGGTTCACACGTCGCGCCGGAGGACGCTTGCGGAAACAGGTTGGTCACGTTGACACGCTGAACTTGCTTGCCCGAACCGCAGGCTACGTACAGAAACGTCCCCGCATTTGCGCCAGATGGGACATGGTACGCGTCCATGTGGTAAGCAGAGTGCGCCTCCTTTTCCTCCGCGGAAAGGTTCGTGCCGACAGGGCCGACGTCTTGCAGCGGGTTGAAGACCACGTATCGGATGCACGGGCCAGGATCCGCGTCAAACGTTGGATTTTCGTAGCCGCCGGCTTTGTCCAGATCGCATGCAATTACCATTTGCGACAGGGGACGGCTGGATCCATAGCCGCCGGCTTCCGCTAGCGCGTAGGCCATGAGACGGCCGTTCAGGTCTTGTTCCACGGCGAAGTCGATCAGGAACGCAATCTTGTAGGCATTGATGAAGTTGGCGTCGTCCTTGAACCACGGCGAGCCCGTGTTCCACGATGCGTCCGGGCCGCGGCCCTCCTTGAACAGTTCCTTGGCCTGACCACGCACCTGCAGGGCAAATGTGCCGCCGGCGACGTCTACGAGCTGGATTGTCACCAAGCGCTTTCTGGTGCGAGCCACGATCAAGTCGGGTTCGCTGCCAATTCCTTCCCACAGCTTGATGTCTTGGATCAGATCAAATGGCGGCCAGTGCTTGGAATTGGGGTGATCACAGTCGAGTCCCACTGGGTAGGGGCAGACATCGACGAAACGACGCACGGCAAGTAGGACTGGATTCGAGGGAACGCTCACGTCCTCGGCATACAGGCACCAACGGTGCGTTTGGGGGGCTCCGTCGACGATATCTTCCGTCAGCGTGTACAGGCGCTTGCGGGACTGGCCGTATTCGACGGCAATGGGCCGCTCGTAGCGTAGGTCGGTGTGTCCGCCAAATTCAGTGAACTCGCGCGCTTCTGCTTCCATGCGGTCGCGGTTGCTGGCGCGCAGTGGCAAGCGCTTGCGACCGTTGGCGAGCCACACGCGCTCATTAGCCAAGTTCGAGCTCGCGGTTTGAGCGGGGCCCGCGATGTCCCAGGTTTCACCGTCGTCGCTTTCGTCCGCGGTGGGTAGCAACACGGGTGGCGCTTGCAAGGCGAACGAGGGGGCGGCGCTAGCTGCGAGCGCTAGTACTGAGAGAGAGAGAGAGAGAGAGAGAGAGAGAGCGCAAATTGCGATCCGCGAGTGGACCGCGCGCGCCGAATCTATGCATGGCTGAGCTTCTTCCGCTTTGACGCATGCGACCTGATGTGAGGGGAATTCTCATGCGGCGCCGGCCCGCAAGGTCGCACGAGGGAAGCGGCCAGCACCTACCTAGGAGGCTACGCCGATTCCCCAGGGCCGCAAGGGGTAGGCCCCTAGACCTGCTCGCAAGGTCGAGTCTCCAAGCCCGCGTTGGGTCGCCCATCCGGCATTCCGGCCAAAGCTCCATGGCGTCTACGTGCGGACGTGATTTTTCGAGTTGTCGACCGCTCTGGCCAGGTCAGCCTGACGAGGCCGAAGGTGGACATGGCGCCTTGAGCCAAACCCTCAAGGGCCCTAGCCGTGGTGAGCGTTTGTGGGCACCGTGCCCTAGCGCTCCAAGTCTGCCCACTTCCAAAGCGCCGGATCACACCCGCAGAGCTCGAGGCATGCGCGGCTCGAACACCCGCCTGACCGTTAAATCGACACCGAGTACTCGTCCTGGTCGTCGATCGGGTAGCGCGGGCCGCCGGGGCCGCCGATGGACGAGCGCGACGCTCTGGATTGTTTGGCATATCCCAGGCGCTCTCCGAGCGCTTCGCGCGTGATCTCGATGGCGGCCGCGTAGCGTGCGCCGCGCGCGACGGTGCGCCAGGCGATGCACAACAGACCGAGCCCGAACAGAAGCGCCAAAAACAACACCCCGCCGCCTTGCGCCACGCGCCGTTCGGCCCAGCGGCTGAGGAACGTGAATCCCGCCAGCCCCAGGCACTCCCACAATCCGATCCAGACCATCGGCATCAGGCTGTTCAGCGGCCGGCGCAAGATGTCCCACAGCGATGTGCTGATGGCGACCACTACGGACCTTGAATCGAGGATTGCCAAGCGCGTGCGCACGAAGTCGCCCCAGGTCAGGATCCCAGCAAAACCAGCCAGAAACAAGCCATCCTGCAGCCAACCTGCATAGCGCGCCGAGCGCTCCGAGACGAAGTTCTCGGGGTTGCCGCCGTCCGCACCCAGCACCCAATCGAGCACGACCAGCTTGAAGGGCATCCCGTACACCAGCCAGCCAAGCAGCGCGAGCGCCAAGATCGTCAGCACCAGCAAGCGTGCGAAGCGCAGAAAGTAGCGCCCGCCTCCATGCAAGAAGCGCCGCACCGAGTGGCTTTCCGTGCGGTCCGAAAGGACTTGCACCCAGCCCCCTGCGCAGAAGGCTCCAAACAGCATCGCCAGCAGCGCGAACACTCCGCCAGCTTGGGCGACTGAGGTCTCCACACCGGCGCGCAAGCCGGCACTGTCGAGGCGCAGCGTTTCATCCAGGAAGGACAAGGTGCTGCCGGGCTCGCGCCGGTGATCCAAGATTTCGTGGAAGTGCGCCAGCCAGGGCAGCGCCGCGGCTGCGGCCAAGAGCGCCTGGGCCAGCGTGATCACCATCCAGACCCGACTGCGCGAACTGGCTTGGCGCAGCGCTTCGGCAATCGGAAAGCGCGCTTGCGGCTCGCTGGTGGGTACGGGAACGACCGGATCCATGCACTCTAGCCCCCGATCCCTGATTGCCAGTGCAGCAGTTGCAGCCAACGCTGAAAGGTGCGCTCGGTCCAGCGCAAGGGCGCGATCTGGTCCGTGGCCTCGAACCAGTTGTTGTTCAAATAGTTCAAATCGAGCCAGCAGGTCTTGTCGGGATCCAGAAGCACCGCTGTCAGGCGTGGATTTCCCTCCAAATCGATGTGCAGCCAGTTCGACTTTGCTTGCTCTTCGCGCGACCAAGTGCGGCGCTCGGTGCGCCCATCGGCCCAGCGCAGCTCGATCACCAGCGGCAAGCGCAACTCACCGCGGCGAGCTACGGTCACGCGCGTGATCCAGGGCTGGAGCTCCTTGGTGGTTGCAGGCTGCGGCGCGGGGCTAGGCGGACTTTCGGCGCTGCCAGGCTGCGCGTCCGGCCCCGGCGGCGGGTCGGCCTTCAGCGTTCCAACCGGCGCCGGAACCAGCTCGAATTCACCGCCCGGTTGTTCTTGGAACCAGCCGCGCGCGCGCTTGCGTCGCTTTTGCTCGACGTGAACCGACCAATCCAAGGTGGCCGTGCCTTGCAACGCGTCTTGGAAATACCACGCAACGTCCGTGCCCGCCCCTTCTGCGAAGGCGGCAAAGAAATCCGCAGGCTTGGGGTGGCGAAAGCGCCATTGATCGGAATAGTGATGCATGCCGCGCAGGAATGCGTCCCGACCGACAAGTCCTTGGAGCGTGCGCAGGACGAGCGCCGGGCGTTGGTAGCTATTGATGCGATAACTGGTGCGATCGACGTACGTCCATGCCGGCCGATCCACGGGGTCGCGCCAAGGGTCTTCCAAGTAGCGCGCGCGATCGTTCCATCGCGGATCATCGAAGCGACTGACATTTGTCAGCCAAGGCTGATCGCGCCACAAATCCACGAAGCCAGATTTCGGCAGTGGCCGCAGCTCTAGGCCCAAGAGGCTGAGTCGCCGGGCGCTCAAGGTCTCGGCCCAAGTGCTACCGCCGGGCCCGGGAGTTGGAGCCACACCGTCCCAAGGAACGCCTGCATAGTCCGTGGTCGCACGCTGGCGGCCATAGGCTAGGTGCATGACTTCGGAGTCGGTGAACGAATTGAAGCCCTCGTCCATCCACGACGACTCGAACTCGTTGTTCGCCACCAGGCCGTACCAAAACTGGTGTCCACATTCGTGAACCGTCACGCCTTCGGGGGTGTGCATGTCGGGCTCAGTGAACAGCCGCGTCCCAGCAGTGAACAAGGTGGGATACTCCATCCCGCCGGCTGCGCCCCCGCCCCAGGGCGGGTCGACGACCGTGATTTGTTCGTAGGGATACGCGCCGAACCACAGACCGTAGAAAAAGAGCGCAGCGCTGGTGGCTTCGAAGTGGCGATCGAGCTGCTTTTCGCGCTCTGGATGCAAGAACAATTCGACCACTACGCTGCGCAGCGGCAGATCGTTGCGCGGCCCCAGAATGCGACGCACGGCTTCGACCTCGCGGTCAAAACGCCGAGCCCACAGATCGTATTGAAAGGTCTTGCGGCGCACCTTGAAACGCGGGTCGGCGGTCCAGGCAAAATCGTGAACCAAGAGCGGACGACCACGCGCGTCGCGTTCCTGTCGGTCGCGGTAGGAGGGCGCGAGGAACGTCGCGCGCACTCGGTCGCCGTCGACTTCCTGCGGCGGCACAAGTGCACCGCTGGCGCCGATGCGGTTGTGGTACTTGGCCGGCAGATCAAGCGTGACGTCGTAGGTACCGAAATTGGAAAAGAACTCCGTATTGGCGTGGAATTGACGGCAGTTCCAGCCGCGCTGACCTTCGAAGACGCCCAGCTTGGGAAACCACTGGGCCATGAACAGGAACTCGTCCTTGTACCCGGTGCGACGGCGCACGCGTGGAATGCGCGCCGTCCATTCGACTTCGATCATGACTTTGGCGCCCGGCTCGACCGCGGCCGGTAGTTCGACCGAGAACACGCTGCGATCGTGGATGTTGCCGTCGTCGGGTTGACGATAGCGCATGCTGGAGATGACTTGCGTCCCCGCCACGCGCACCGAAGTGACGCGTTGCCAACCCCACTCGTCCTTCCAATCGCTGCCGCCCAGCGACCCGCCCGATTCCTCCATATGCGTCGAGCGGTCATTGGCGAACGCGTTCCAGTACAGGTGAAACCAGGCCTCGCTGGTCGGGGCATCGGAACCGTTGGTCCAGTCCAAGGCGAGCTTGCCCTGCAGGGCTCGCTCGGCTTCTTCATAGCGCGCCTCGATGCGGTAATCGGCGCGACCGGGACTGTCGCCGGGCTCGGCACCCGGCGAGGCGGCTCCAACGCAAGCCAGGGCTAGCGCCGCAAAGGGCCGGCCGACTGCGAGCGGAATTGCGCCCTGAAACATGCGCGACGATGATGCGCCAAGGGCGCACCACCCGGCAAGTAGTTCCCGCCGTGAATCGTTTGGAGGGAAGGGCGTGCCTGTGCGGTTCTTTGGTCCAATTTTCCGACTTTGGCGCTCAAGCCCCGCGGCCTAGCTCCGATACCTGTCGCGAGGCCCCGGCGCTGTGCTTTGCCCCTGATGGGAACAAAGCTGCACTTGGGCCGACTACCGGGTACCGCCATGGGCTTTTTCTGCCGAAAACAGGGTGTGACCCAGCTCCCCAACGAACGGGGGGCCTATTGCAGCAGGAGGATTCCATGGAGATTCGCAAGCTAGGCAACGAACAACCACTGTCTAAAGACCGTCCCTTGGACATCACGCGACCCGTGCGGCGCGTGCTGCAGGAGAACACGCCTCGGTCCATTGTGGAAGCGCAAGCGCGACGGGCGGCGGATCAAGCACGCCAGGAACTATCCAAGGCTCTAGGCGCGGGCGGCACAGGCCATGCGGGCGACGACTTGGAGATTTCCACTCTGCAGCGCACCATGCGCGACCCCGCCGTGAGCGCCGCCTTGGCGAAACCGATCGACTCCGAGCGCCAAGCAGAGCTCCAGGCACTGCGCCAAGCGTACACAGAGGGCCAATTGAACACTCCCGAGCGCATCGAACGCTCTGCAATGGGAATGCTTGCCAAGCAGTAAGTCGCTACGCTCGACTAGTCGCCGCGCTAGTACAAGCGCGCGAGTTCAAAGGCGGCAAAGCGCGCAAAGCGCTCCGGCGAGAGCAGGGTCCACTCGACCGGCTCGGGAGCGTCTTCCATGGAACGGCGCGTTTGGCGATAGCTTTGCACCGCCTGGCGGACGTGGGCGTCGGCCGCATCCAGTTGCAAGCTCGCGGACCACACGACCAATCCGGTCTCTACCGAGACCAAGTCCATTTGCAGCGCCAATCGCTGCGGTGGGTACATTTGGGAGTGCGTCAGCGAAGTAAGCATCAAGCCATCGAGGTGGTAGCGCTGCGCGAGTCCCAGGACCGTGCGCGGATCGTACCAGCCACGCCGGTGCGGATCGCTGGGAACGGTCTCCTCCACATCGACCTGCGACAAGGCGACAAACTCGAGCTCGGCCGTTCGCGCCAACTCCAGGATGAGCGCGGCTTGCAAGTCCGGCGCGTTGTGTACGCCGGCACCAGGCCCGTCGATGGGCAGGAAACCAATGCGCCGCATGTTGTAACTGGCCCAATCGGCGCTGCGACGTGAGCTGCCCAAAGGCGTGGTGATGACCGGCGCGCTTTGGCACGCGCTCAGAGCCGCAAGCGCTAGCGTCAGACTGGCAAGGAACGATTTCATGGCTTGTTCGTGCTGGTAGCAGGAACCGGGACTGCCACGGAAGCGGATTGTTGGGCTTCGCGGATCTTGTGCTCGAGCAGGAGCTTCTCGGCTTGCAGCCTGCGAATCTGAGCGGTGGTCAGCCGTCCGGCGAGGTCCACGTTTTGGTCCAGGACGCGTGCCCGATCGGCTTCGAGCACGGCCAATTTCGATTCGAGCTCCGCTGTCTTGCGCTGCTGAGCGGCTACGTTGAGCCGCTCTTGCTCGATCTGTCGCTGGAGGTGCGCAACCTCGGTTACCAATTCGTCGCGCTCTTCAATGGCCTTTTGGTAGAGCTCGAGAATGTGCATGCGCCCATTTTCCCCGGGGAGCAACGCGGGGTTGGCCGCGGACCCCAGCTCCACGCCGGCGGCGAGCCCCGGTGGCGCTTCTCCCACGGGCTTTCCGTCGCGGCCATACAACACCGGCGTGACCTCTGGTTTGGGGGTAGGCGATTTCGGCTCGCTTTCCGGTGTGCCTGCGAAGGCCGGGAATAGTGCACTCGTGCTCGGGTATTCGCCCGCCACTTGGCAAGCCGCGACGGTTGTGCAAGCCAGAACCATCCACAATTGCCGTTTCATACTGCACCTTGCGCTTTTGGATACTCCAATTCGATCACGGTCGCCGCTCCGCACGCACAGCGCACTTCGATGGCCTGCACGACACCGTCGACTTTCAAGAGCTCTGCGCGGCGCGCCGCACGGGGTGCCAGGGTGGAAGGTGCGCTCGAAGTTCCAGGCTGCGCTGCTGGGGCCGCGGAACTGGCCGAAGAACGTTCGCCCAAAGCTTCGATTTGGTGTTTCTTGAGAATCGACTGCATGGTCAAGAGGGATTAGGGGTCAATCAGGCGGTCAAGTCGCAGCGGCGCCCGACTTCGTCCAGCGCTGCGGGTCCCAGGGCCAGGCTAGGTCCAGCGGGTGTTTGGCAATCCGGCGCCGGAGCTTCTTGTGGAGCTGCGCTGGATTCGGAAGCAAGCTCGAAAGCCGGAGCTTTCGATCGCGGTCTGTCGCGACGCGCCGGTTCCGTTGGCAAGCCCAACCCGGGCAGGGGGTCGATGGGCAGGTTCATCGCGTGTTTCCTAGTGCCGGGGCGAGCGCGCGATTGAGCGAGAACAGCGCACGCGTGTGGATCTGGCTTACACGCGACTCGGAAACCCCCATGATCTGACCGATGTCGCGCAAGAACAGCCCTTCGGCGTAGTACAGGGTGATGACCGATTTTTCTTGCTCGGGTAGCTCACGGATCGCTTGCGCCAGGAGCTGGACCAGTTCTTGTTTTTCCGCGTGCTGCTGGGGGTCGGAGTCGGAAGGGTCCGCCAAGAGCGCCTGCAACTGCGGCGAAAGCCCCTCGTCCAAGGACGCCGTCACCCCGCTGCGCGCGCTGAGCAAGATCTCGTCCACTTCCTGCGCACTTACGGACATGGCCGCGGCAACTTCTTCCAAGGCCGGCGGTGTTCCCGTGCGCTGCTCGAGTGCGGCGACGACACGATCCAGGTCGCGCACGCGATCGCGCCGGCCACGCGGCAAGAAATCCAGCCGCCGCAATTCGTCGAGGATCGCCCCGCGAATCTTGGGGAAGGCGTAGGTGGAAAACTTCAGTCCGCGCGCGGGCTCGAACGAGTCGGCTGCGTGAATCAGGCCGAGCATGCCCCATCCAATCAGGTCATCGCGTTCGATCGTGCTATTGAGGTCGATGATCATGCGCCCCACCACATGCTTGAGCAGCGGAACGTGGCTAACGATGAGCTGATCGCGGTCGACCTGCCCGACATAGGAACTCTCGCGTTCACCCATGGCGGGGCACTACAACTTGCTCGGGATGGGAGCGAGCCAAAGTGATCATTGGGGAGCCTTGCTGGAGGGTCGGGTCGGGACCTCGTCGCAGCTCCAAAGGACCAAACAGGCAAGCAGCCTGGCGGCGGCGAACGTAGCTAAATACGCCACTGCTCCCCGCAGGGAAGCAACCCATGCGGGTACATGGAAATGGAGGGAAACGAGGGCCGTCAACGCGCCCGCAAACGCCGCGACCGTGAATGCGAGTGCATGCAGGCGTGGCGCCAACTTGCGCGCGACTTTGATGCTATCGGTCACGCAACACCACTCCTTGAGATTGCAGAAACCCGCTCGCAGGAGTTGGGTGCAGACTTGAATCGGAAAAGAATTCGCGCTGCGATCTGCGCTAGACAGTGGGACTCCAGGGCCGCCCCGGGGCGCAGCGCAAAGGGCGACTGGCTGCGGGCCGAGTGGGCTACCGCGTTCGAGCGCGGCAACCAGCCGGCCAGCCGCGGGGAACGCGCCAAGAAGCGTTGGCACACCTCGCTGAGTCGCTGTGCGACTTGGGTTGCTTCGCGAACACCGCTGACTTGGTTCAGGAACCACTCCGGCGTGGCGATCTCTCGTGCGTTGCTTTCCGACCAGGAGGCTAGCGCCTTGATCGTGCCGTAGGCATCGGTAACGGCTGCTGGATCGGGGGTGGTTACTACCAGGACGTGGTCGGCGACTGCGGCCCAGGCCATGACGTCGGGGCCGATTCCCGCCGGGCAATCGCCGATCAGGTACTCGTACTGGCCCGCGAGACCTGCGAGCCCCGCCATGAGCCGGGCACGTAGATCCTCGTCGCCGCGCGCAAGATCCTCGCGACCCGAGGCGGCCGCTAACAGCTTCAAGCCGCATGGGCCATCGAGCACGCAGTCCTCGATCGACAAGCGCTGGTCGAGCGCGTCGCCTAGATCCACGCGCGGTGAAAGTCCCAGGAATACCGCCGCATTGGCCAGAGCCAGGTCCAAGTCCACCAGCAAGACCCGCTTGCCGTTGCGACACAATTCGATGGCCAAGTTGGCCGCCACGGTGGTCTTGCCAACACCGCCCTTTCCGCCCGTGACGAGCACGAGCGGAGATTGAAACTTCGCCGGCGTCTGAGCCGGCGCCAACACGACCTGAGTACTCACGTCAACCTCCCGCGCAGGAACAGGTCTGCCACGTCGTTCGCGCTGGCGCGCCGCATGCCCGCTGAAAACTCGGGGCCGTCGCACAGAAATACGAGGCCCGGCGCACCCGCCGGCCAAGCCAGCTCCAGCCCCGGACCTGGCTGATTCGTTTCGTCGAGTTTGGTGAGCACGATCGCGCTGGGCCCGCGCGGCTCGAAGTTGCCGCGCCAAGGCGCCGTACTTGCGGGTTTGCTCGACGCGGAATGCACCCAGTACGACTCGAGCCCGCGCGCGCCATCGGACCGCTCGACCCATTGCTGCACGCGCTGCAACTGCCCTGCATCCCAGGCCAGCTCTCCACTCGTATCGATCAAGATCACATCGGCACTGCCAAGACGCCCCAAGGCTCGCACGAGCAATTCACCGTTGGCGGCCGTTTCCACCGGTACCTGCATGGGTTGCGCCAGACCCACCAAGTGTTCGACCGCACCCGGGCGGCGAACGTCTAGCGTCGCGATTCCCACGCGACGCCGCGCTTGAACCAGCCGCAAGGCCAACTTGAGCAGGCTGGTCGTCTTGCCCGCATGTCGGGCGCCGGCAAAGGCAATGATCCACTGCCGTGCGGCCCGCCCAGTTGCTCCTTCGCCAGCCGGGTACGAGGTGCGCGCCAGTCGCGGCGAAGCCGCGATCGGGATCACTTCGCCGATGGCTGCGGCGGCTGCATCCAGGGCAAAGGCGCCGGAAGCTCCGGAGGAAGCGACCCGCCGCACGATTTCTTGGCAGAAACCGTGCGTTGCTCCCGAACGCCGCAGCACGCGCTCGACGTCGTCGAGTCCCAAGCGCGCGGTTGACATCATCGAGGGGGGCGGCAAGGCCGCAGGCTTTTCCGCGAAGAGAGACACATCCTGACGCCCCACGGCCACGGTCACCCCGCCTCCGGGCGCCGGTTCATGGCCGAGCACGACCGAGTCGCTTCCGTGCAACTCTCCTGCCCGTTCCAGCGCGTCGCGCAAGTCGCGTCCACGAATGCGATGAATCTGCATGACTTGTTCAGCTCTCGAGTTTCACGATGCCCAAGGTTTCCACGGACTTGGCCGGGATCACCTCGTTGTAGGAAAGGACGCTGATCTTGGGCAGCGATGCCCGCACCAGCTCACTCAGAAAACGGCGCACGTTGGATCTGGCGAGCAACACAACGTCGCGCCCGCCGCGCGATCCGCTGGCCAACGACTCCGCGATGCGTTCCACGAGCTTTTGCAGCCAAGCCGGAGTGACGGGTTGCGAATCGGGACCGCCGCCACCCACGGCCGAAGCCAAGCGCGCCTCGATCGAAGGATCCAAAGTGACCGTGTACAGCGTGCCCGCCTTGTCCGCGTGTTGTTCGCACAAAGATCGCCCCAGGCGCTGGCGCACCAGTTCGCTCAGTGCTTCCAGGTCCTTCGTACGGCCGATGTGGTCCCCTAGAACCTCCAGAATCACCGGCAAATTGCGGATTGGAACCCCTTCTCGCAGCAAGTTGCGCAGGACGGTTTGCACGTCGGCATAGCTGAGACGTTCGGGGATCAAGTCCTCGACCACGGCCGGCGAAGTCTTCTTGACGCCTAAGACCAGCTCCTTGACGTCGTCCCGCGAGAGAATTTCGCCGATCGAAGTGCGCAGCACTTCCGAGAGATGCGTCACGACGACGCTGACGGGATCGACCACGGTATAGCCT
>JAKFYL010000180.1 GCA_021730845.1 Planctomycetota bacterium
GTGCTGAAGTGGCGCCAGGTGGCCTCGCGGCTGGCGTGCACACCGCCCACGGCTTCCAGCGCGTGCACCATGGCCTGCACGTCGCCGGTCAATTCCGTCCCGTACAGATCCGCATCGAGCTCCGCGCGACGCGACAACCAACCAAACGCCAGGGCCCAAATGCCGAATACAGCCAGCAGCACGCCGACGCCGGCCCAGTCGTTGCCAGGAAACGCCCAGCGCACGAGCAAATCGCCGCCCAGGATGAAGGCCACCGCCCAGGCGCCGAACACGATCACGTGGTGGCGCTTGGCGTGGCCGATCTCATGCCCGAACACGGCCGCCAGTTCGCGCCGACCGAGCGTGGCCATCAGCGCATCCGTGAGCAGCACGACTCTCTGACGCGGCGTCACTCCCACCACGGCTGCGTTGGAGAGCAGATCTCCCGTGCGCCACTCCAGGATGTCGCGGCAGCGAAACTTGGCCTTGCGCGCGAGCTGCTCGAGATCGGCGCGCAGCTCCCCCGCCGGGAGACTGCGCGTGTCCCAGGCCAAGGTCAGAAGTTGCGGCAAGAGCACCACGAAAACCAGCACCGAGACGCTGCCTAGGACAGCCGCTCCGAGACTGGAATGTTCCGCGAATGCGCGCAGCGTCGTCGATTGGCCTGCCGCCCACGCGATGCCCACGTACAACAAGAAGGGCAGGATGCTGGAAGCGAACATGCGCAGCTGCAGATTGCGCACGCGCGCGATCGCCACGGGGGTCGCTTCCGCAAGCCGAGCACGGGCGTCGATCGAGGCCACGCAGTAGGCGACAAAGGGAGCGAACAAGGCCAGCAAACCCAGGTTGGGCCAGTCGAGCAGCTGCGAGCGCACGCCAAAGCTCGTCTCCAGGGTCTGCGGCCATCCGCCAAGTGTGACAGCCGCCAGGTGCAAGAACGGAGCCACATGCGTCAAGGCCAATGCCAAGGGCTGGGCCAAGCGAAAGGCGCCGCGCATCGAGAGCTTGCGCGCGGCCATGGACAAGAGGTGCGGCACAAGCAGCAGCAGGACCACGAGCCAAACACGCGACCCCGTCCACTGGAGTTCGATTTCTTGCAGCGCCTGAAAAATCAGCGCCAATGCAACGGGAAGCAAATAGCCCACTTGTCGACCGCCTCAGCCCACGCCCGTACCGAAGACTGTAGCCAATTCGCGCTCGAGCATGCCGCGCAGGGTTTGTTCGCCGAGAAGGGGGGGCGACTGTTCCACGCACAGACGCAGCGTTTGTCCGGCGAACTCATAACGCGCGCTGGCCTGTCCCAAGAAACCCAGCGATTTGGTGGCTCGACCAGTACAGCCCTGAGCCTGTGGTTCCAGGGCAATATCGTGTTTGGTCGCCAGACTTTCGAAGCGCGCCAGGGCTTCGGCCAAAGTCAACTGATGATGCACGACGAGCTCGCTCACGATCTTGCCTCGACGCGCGGGGCCGGAAGCGGCGCGGCCAAATCCATTTCCAGCTCACCTTCCCATTGGCACGGTCCGTGCAGATGCACCTGCCCCGGATCGCTCCAACTGACTTCGAGCGTGCCGCCTGGTTTGTGTACTTGGACCGGCGAGCGCACGAGCCCGCGTGCGGCCAGCGCTAGCGCAGCGGCGCACGCGCCCGTGCCACAGGCGGCCGTCTCCCCCACGCCACGTTCCCAGACCCTCAAATGCAGTCCTCCATCGCGCAGCGCGGCGAAACCGACGTTGACGCGCTTTGGAAAATGCGCGTGGGCCTCGAGCATGGCTCCTAGCTCGCGCACGCGGGCTAGGCGCTCGTCGGCAACTTGCAACACGAAGTGCGGATTGCCCAGATCGACCACGCTACCGCGCACGGGTGCGAATCGACCGGCCGGGTCGGAAAGTTCCAAGTCCTGGTTGAGGATGCGCCCGGCGCCCATGCTGGTCCGCGCGGCAACGATGCGCGAGCCTTCGCGCAGCAGAGTCACCTCGCGCGAACCGGCGTCGGTCTCGACGCGCATCGAGTCCGTGTTCACCAGGCCTGCCTGGCGCGCAAAGGCGGCCAGACAGCGCAGGCCATTGCCGCAGGCTTCGGGCCTCGTGCCGTCGGCATTGATCACGATCATGCGCACGTCCCCCGCTTGGCACGGGGACAAGGCCAGCAGCACGCCATCGACCTGCAAGCCCTGGCAGACTTGGCGCGCGAACGCAGGCAGGTCGAGGAGCGATTCTCGAGCGCGAAGGTCGACGGCGGCAAAGCGATTGCCGGCGCCCGAATACAGGGAGAGCTTCACGCCTTTTTCTTGTACTTGCGAAACGCGGGCCGGGCGGAAGCGCCATAGATCGAAGTGCCAAAGAGCTTTTCCGTCGTGCGAAAATGCAGCTTGGCAACCTGGCCCAAGGCCTCTTGGCCGTGCAACTCGGCGAAACGGCGCGCCGCGCGGTCGGTGGGTTCGCCCGCGCCTTTGGCCAAGTCCATTGCCCACTCCTGCGAAGCTTCCTGCAAGGCGCGCAGGAACTCCTCGCGCGCGATCACGCTGGCGGCGGCCACGGCTAGTTCTTCTTCGCCGCGAAAGCGCTGCTCCAACTCCACGCCCAGGGGCGCCACGAGGCGCCGCATCAAGCGCTCGTCGGCGAATTGGTCGATGAGTACGCGCATGCCGGGAGTTGCAAGCGCGCCGATGGCGCGCGCGTGCAGCGCGCCTAGCATCGGATTCAGGTTGCGCTCCTTGGCGTGCAGCGCGTTGTACTCGGGCGGGTCCAAGCGCTGCACACAGAAGGGCACCTGCGTGCGCAACGCCGCGCCGACGCGCAGCACGCTTTCGTCGCTCATCTGTTTGCAATCGCGCACCGGGCCGCCGGCGAGCTTGGCGCGCATGGCCGCGTCGAGCCGCACCGCCGCGACGACCAACGGACCGAAGTAGTCGCCCTTGCCGGATTCGTCGCTGCCGATCAGCGTGGCCGCGCTCGCGGAAGAGTCGCTCGCGCTGGCGGCGCTCGAAACGGGCGCGCTGGAAGCGCCGATTTGCAAACGCTCGGCAAATGCCTCCGGGTCGCCGCCCTGGAGCACGAATTTGCCGGAGCGATACAGGGTCGCTACTACGCCGGCGCCCTTGGCGGAAAAGAATGCGTGGGGCGCAGGCCGAATTTCATAGCCTAGGCCCTGCAACTGGAGTTCGAATTCGGGGGCCCGCTTGGGGTCCACCTGCACCACGAAAGTTCTTTGCACCACATCGGGATTGTGGCACGCTTGGCCGTCGGCGGGCGAGTTCTCTCGCTCCACGTTTCGTCACCATGGCGCAAGTGCCCCCGGATCCGCGCTTCGATACCCAGTGGAACCGATCCGAGCTCGACGGCGCGCGCGCCCGGTACATCGGGACCCCCTGGGGCGAAATGGCCCTGTACTTGGTAGGCGACGAGGTCTTGTGCGCACAGGCTTTTTGTCCCCACCTGGAGGGCCCCTTGTTCGAGGGCTCGCGCTGTGATCAGACCATCACCTGCCCCTGGCACCAGTGGCGCTTCGACTTGCGCACAGGCCGGCGCGTGGACCTAGCTGGTCGGCTCCTTGGTCATGCGGAAAGGCTCGCGCGCTGCACGGTGCACATCGCAGTCGACGGAAGGATTTGGCTCGGGCCCCCGCTGCAAGACTCCTAGGCAGGCTGCTTTGGGACAAGACCGAGCGATTTGGCGCTGCACTTCAAGCAGCGCTCGGGCCTAGAATGGCGCCGGTTGGACCGTTCCCGAAACGGCTCAACCCCACCCTTAGCCACTCTGGAGTTGTTCCGTGACCAAGAAGATTCTTGATTCGATCCTGGAAGCCGTCGGCAACACGCCCATGGTGCGCCTACGCCGCGTGGGAGCCAAGAGTGGCTGCGAGTTGCTCGCCAAGTGCGAGTACATGAACCCCGGTGGGTCCGTGAAGGATCGCATCGGACGGCGCATGGTGGAAGAGGCCGAACGTTCCGGTCGCATTCGACCGGGCGACACGTTGATCGAGCCGACCAGCGGCAACACGGGCATCGGCATGGCCATGGCGGCCGCCATCAAGGGCTACCGCATGATCATCACGATGCCCGAGAAAATGAGCCGCGAGAAGCAGGTCGTGCTCGAGGCGCTGGGGGCGGAGATCATTCGCACTCCCACGGAAGCCGCTTGGGACGCGCCCGAAAGTCACATTGGTGTGGCGAGAAAGCTCGTGCAGATCCTTCCCAACGCCCACATCCTCGACCAATACGCCAACCCGGACAATCCCAAGGCACACGAGGAAGGAACCGCGCGCGAAATCCTGGAGCAGACCGACAGCCAGCTCGACATGGTCGTCATGACGGCCGGCACGGGCGGCACGATCACCGGCGTTGCGCGCGCACTGAAAGCCAAGTTGCCCAAGGTCAAAGTCATCGGTGTCGATCCCGTGGGCTCGATCCTGGCTGGACCGGGGCCGATCATGAGCTACAAAGTCGAGGGCATCGGCTACGACTTCATTCCGGACGTCCTGGATCGTTCCTTGGTCGACGAGTGGGTGAAAACCGAAGACCGCGAATCGTTGTTGATGGCCAGACGCTTGATTCGGCAAGAGGGCCTGTTGTGCGGCGGTAGCTCGGGGTCGGCAGTCGTCGCGGCGCTGAAAATGGCCGCCAAACACGGCCCCAAAAAACGCATCGTGGTGCTGCTGCCCGATTCCGTGCGCAACTACATGACCAAGTTCATGGACCCGCAGTGGATGAAGGAGAACGGGTTCACGGAGCAGAGCTGGGAGTCGAGCTCGGTCGACGAGCTGCTGCGCGCCATGCCGCGGCGCAAGGTGTACACAGCCGAGCCGTCGGACACGCTGGCTGATTCCGTGATGCTCATGAAGGACAAAGGCGTGAGCCAGTTGCCCGTGGTCGAAGAAGGCCGACTAGCCGGCATCGTCACCGAGTCGGATCTGTTGGCCAAATTGGTCGAAGGTCGCGCCAAGCTGTCCTCCGCCATCGCGGAAGTCATGTTCCGCAACGTGCGCACCGTGCAGCTCACGGACGACTGCTCTTCGCTCACCAAGCTGTTCGGCGAAGGCATGGTGGCCCTAGTGGTCGACGAAGGCCAAGTGCTGCGAGGCATCGTGACCAAGATGGACTTGGTCGACTACCTGACCCGGCCGGTCGAACCTGTGCACTGATCCAAGGCGCCCATGATCGGGGCGCTGGCTTGGGCTGCTAGGCTCGCACCAATGTCTTGAATCCGCCGTAGGCCATGCGCTTGCAGTCGAACGGCGTCTTGGCCGGATTCATCATCTTGGCGATGCGCGGGTCCTTGAGGACCTTGGCGTTTACCTTGTCGCGGTGCGCGCGCGACTTGTAGATGATCCAGGCGAGCACAACCGTCTCGCGGCGCTTGCAGCGCGCGGCTTTGGGGAAGGCCACGACGCCCTTGTGAACGAGGTCGTCGCCGATGCATTCGTGGTAGGCGAGCGCACCATGCTGGCGCCAAACGCGACTGCTGATCTTGGCCATGCGCCGGTAGGCGGCTAGGTTCTTGGTCGGCAGCGGCAGCAGGAATCCGTCAACGTACATGGGAATAGCTGGGTGAAGTGGCGATGGCTGCACGCGGGCAAGGACGCCCGCGTGCGGTAGAAATTCCGCCGCTGTACAAGCGGCGGCCTCTAGGCGCGGACGAAGACTACTTGCCCTTCGTGCCCGCTTCGACCGGGCGGCCGGCCGCGCGCTTCATGTCGATGACCATGGTCTTGTTGCCGTCGCCAGCGCCCTCGAAGAACGTGCTGGTATATGCGTTCTCGCCGATGACGGTCTCGATGCGGTGCGGCGTCATCGCGCCCGTCATCATGTCCGGTGCTTCGTAGCGCATGACGAGCTTCTTGTTTGCATCCATTTCGCCTTCCATGACCGCGAGCGCGGGGCTCATGTTGTCGATCCACGTTCCCAAGTGCTTCTTCTTGACCGGGTCGTAGCCGTTGAAGCCCGTGCCGTGGTAGGGCATGCCCATGAACGAGCACTCGAAGTGCGATTGGGTCCAGAAAGCGCCGATGGCTTCGACCTTCTCCTTGGCGGGGGTCGGCTCGGACGGCATGCCGGGCATGAACATGGTCAGCGTGCCTTCCCAATTGCCGACCGTAGACAGGAGCTGCTTGTGCTGCTCCACCGGAGCAGGGGGTGCTTGGACGGAGCGCAGGGGAACTACCGCGGCCACGGCCAAGGAACCGACGGCCACGAACAGTGCGGACAAGACAAAACGATTGGGCAGCATGTGCTTATCTTTCTCTTTTGGAGGTGAGGAGAGCGTGAAAGTACGGAAGCCGTGCCGCGCGGGCATAGGCGCCATAACTGTAGCGCGACCGCTTGGCCGGCGTATTTCGTGGCGATCCCGTTATGTAAGGTTCGTGCGAATGGGGCACGGCTACGACTACGCAATAACCCCGAACAGACTGCTCGCGCTTCAAACTCCCATCGTCCAGGCCACTTCCGACAGGTCGGAGACGATCCAGTTCGGCCGCAGGTGCTTGGGCAAGATCGCTGCATCCCGGCGCACCCAAATCGTGGCCCAACCTAGTTCCAAAGCCGGCTTCAAGTCGTGCCATGGACTGCACGCCACGTGCACGACTTGGCTGGCATCCAATCCAAGCCGCGAGAGCGCTTCGTGGAAATGGGCGTGCGCTGGTTTGTAGGCGCGCACTTGCTCGGCCGTGACCAAAGTCTCGAAGTGCGCACCCAGTTTGTGCACGCTGCGCGCGAGAATGCGATCTTCCACATTGGACAAGATCGCCAGCGAAAAGCGCGTTGCCAGGCGCGCTAGCGCAGAAGGGCTGTCTTCGAAGGCCGGCCAGTCCCCCATGCCCTCGGCAAAGCGCTCCAGTTCGCTGTGCAATGGATAGCACCCTTGCCGTTCGGCCGCGCGGCGCACGGATTCGGCAAGCAACTCCGAGTAGGGTGCATAGCCGTGCGACACGACTTGGACATCGAGTTCGTCACGGTCGCGCACGAGTTGCTCGAGGTCACAACCCGCAAGCGACGGTACCTGAGCCAGACCTTCGCGCACGCCTGTCAGCCAATCGATCAACGTCCCGTAGCAATCGAACGTCAACGCGCGGATGTGGTTGTGGTCCAAACTCGCATTCATGGGTGGTCCTTGGGGAGCAAGTGCGCGGGGTGCCTCGGCGCCTCAAGCGCCATCGAAGAGTTGGTTTTGGCCAGCCGCTCGCACACTTCCGGCCAGGTGTGGAAACGCGCGCACCAGGTCGGCCGGCGCGAGCACGCGTTCGCTTGTAAGCAGGGCTTTGAGTTCCAACGCGTTGGCCACCGCCTGGCCGGAAAAGTGGTTGTTGGTGACCACTGCCGTTTCGTCGTGTTCCCCTGCCAGTCGCTGCGCCCGTTTGGCCAGCTCGGAGACCTCCGCCGGCGAGTACAGATAGTCGTAACGCTGGTCACGCCCGACTCCACGCTGAAACCAGGTCTGGCTGTTGCGCCCGTGCAAGCGCAAGTAGCCCAGGCGTCCGATGGGCGGAACATGAGCCGGTGGATGGGAACTGGATGCGGGCAAGTCGATGTCAGCCAGCGAAACACCCAGGCGCTGGATGCGCGCCAAATGGTCTTTGGAAAACCACGACGCATGTCGCAGCTCGAGCACGATGTGCGCCGGATCGAACCACTCCAGCAGGGTTTCCAGGTGCGCAAAACTGCTTGCCTGCGCTTGAAAGCCGATGGGAAACTGCGCCAGCAGTCCCAGCAATCGCCCGCTCGCGGACAGCGGTTCGAGGCGCTGCTCAAAGGCCCGCGCGAGCTGCTTGGAGGCGTTTGCATCCAGGCTCGCATGCGTCAGTTCCTGGGGCAGTTTGGCCGTGAAGCGAAACGCGGGCCAGGGCTTCACCAGGCTCGCCCACTGGGCGCAGCTGGTTTGCTCGGGTAGCGCGTAGAAACTCGCGTTGAGCTCGATCAAGTCGAAGAAACGCGCCAAGAAGGGCAACGCATGGAAGCCGCGCGGCTTGGGCCGCGGGTACACGACTCCCTCCCAGTCGGAATACGACCAGCCAGCGGGACCGACGCGGATCACCAATCGACTTTCGCTCCCAGGTGTTCGTAGCCCTCGAGCTCGGCAGCCAGCGTGCGCTCACGCAGCGTCTGGGTGGCTTGCTCCAAATCAGCGGGCGTGGCGTCGCGCGAGACGGACAGCGGCTCGCCCCATACGTAGGCCACGCGCGCGCGGGCTTTGGGGATGGTGAACCGGTCCCAACTGTTCATGTGCCAAGCGCGGTCGCAGGCCAGCCCCAGCGGAATCACCGGGAAGCCCGTCGCTCGCGCCATCCAAGCCAGACCCGGGTTCATCGAATGCCGCGGACCGCGCGGTCCGTCGGGAGTGATCACGATCTTGCCGCCGGCCTCCAGAACCTCGAGCATGGCGCGCAGCGCGCGCGCTCCGCCGCGGCTGGAAGATCCGCGAATGACCTTGTAGCCAAAGCGGCGCAACAACTTGTCGGAGAGATCGCCGTCGGCGCTGGGCGAAACCAAGACGTGGAACCCCCACTCCGCAAAGGCGTGCATGCCGACCACCATGCGGCCGTGCCAAATGCACAACAGGAAACCGCTGCCGGGCGGAATCTTGGCGAAGCGCTCCTCGTGCAAGCGCTCCACTTTCCACGTGCGCGAAAGCGCCGACAAAGTTGCCGGGCCGCACAGGTCGATCAACGCGCCGCCGAGTTGGCGGCGCCAGCGCTTGAACCGGCGCCTACCTTTGGTCGAACTGCGCGCGCCCATGAGCTCTAGGACCCTAGCTTCTAGCAGCGGGCGTGCACGGCGCGCGCTACTTAGTTCGAAAGCGCGATGTCGTCACCTGCACCCTGTTCGTCCAGGCCATTGGGACCGGCGGACCACAGCTTGCACTCGCCCGGCTGGGCGCGCGCGTAACGCAGGGCGCCGCCCCAGGCATCGGTGGGCAGCGGCAAGCCATCCAAGAAACCGTTCGGGTAGTTGGGAGTCGCCTTCGAGAGCCCGTCGAGGGCCAACGGAAACTCTCCTTGATCGAGCTTGTACACGGCCAACCGGCCTTTGACGCGCTGCAAGGCGCCGCGGGTTTCCTCCATGCGCGCCTGGGTTTGGACGGAGGCCGCCGCGGCTTCGATCTCATTCGCGTTGGCGGGCTGCGCTTCCGGCTCGGCCGCTGGCACGGTAACGGGTTGCATGCGCTGCGTGCGCGCTGCCTGGACTCCAAATCCCAAGCCAAAGAAGCCGAGCGCGACCTCGGGCCCGAAGCTGGACTCACTGTGCGAGAGAATTTGCGGTCCAGCTCGTTTGACCCAGCTCACGCTGGGCTCGAAATGCTTGGCGAACATGGCGAAGTCCGGCAAGTCCGCCGCGGACACCGGAAGCGATCCCGCGGGGGCCATGCCCATGAACGACTTACCCGTCGTCCATGCGCCCCCAAGCAGCGTGCCCCAGTCCATGTACCACAATGCCGTGGCCTCCGCGGGCGGCTTGCGCTCAGAGCTCGCCAAAGCATGCGCCGTGACTTCGCCTTCGCCAAGGATGCGCTTGATCTCGCGCTTGGCGCGCACCGAGGTCAAGGTGATCATCACCTGATCGCCGACCAGCGCGATGGTCGGTGTCGGCTGGAGCGGATTCATGCCTCCGGGCTGGCCGATGTTCATGATCCACATCGGGACCTCCTTGGGTCCGCCCGTTCCGGAGCTTGCTCGGTACGGTTTGTACTGGACGCGCACCTCATCCCCGGCTTCGGCCTCGATCAGCTTGAGCACGCCGCTGAGTCCGCGCTGGAAGGCGGCGGCATCCGCCACATCGGCGCACATGACCACGCCCGGCATTTGGAGTCCGGTGATGGGCATCAGGTACACGGAAGCACTCTTGCCCAGCCCCCCGATCAGGTCCTTCTCCAGACTGAAGCCGTACTTTTCCTCCATTTCCGCCCGCTCACGGTCGAACGACTCCCCGCCGCCTTTTCGCAATTGCTCCATCACGCCGGCGTAGGCCGCCTTGGCGTCGTAGCTGGAGGCGAACATGGCCACGGCATCATCGGGAACGCGCTTCCAGAAGGACTCGGGCAAGGGCACGTTGGCGAACCAATCCAGGAAGCTCTTGACGCTCGGATCGCGATCGACCCAGGCCTGGCTGACGAATCGGCCCGCGCCTAGGCGCATCTCGACCTCGGCCTTGCGCACGCCAAGTTCGGTCCAGGAAGTCCAATCTCCCCTGGTGACTGCCATTTGTGGCCGAAGCTCCGCCAGCAGCCGTTCGATGTCCATGGCCGCCCGCGCGAGGATCGCGCCCGTCCCAGGTTGGAAGTTCTTCCAGCGACCGCCGAGCCACTCGGCTGAACCCAGCGCCTGTTCATAGCCGTCCTTGATCACTCGTTCCGGCGCATCCTTGCGCCCGAGGCCGACAGACAAATGCAACCGCTTGCCCATCGAAGCCAGGTTGGCTACTGGGTCGGTGGGGTCTTCCGGTGTGAACGTGGCAATCGTGACCGAAGCATCACTCCCCGCGGCGATCGTCGGGGACCTCTCGATCGCCTTGAGCAGCAGATCGCTCAGCATGGAGTTCGCCTTGGCGGCGGCCGCCTCGTCGCGGAATTCTGCGTGCATGTCCATTCCAATCCGCGCGCTGAATTGGCTGCTCCACCTCGTGAAAAGCGTGTACTCGAAAATGTCCTGCGCATCGCCGAAGCCCCCCGCCTGGCCGTCGGATCCGTGGGAATGGACCGTCGGCATGCTGGATCCCTCTTCCTCGCCTTCTTGGAGTTTCAGCGCATAGGGGTTGCCCCAGGGATCCTTTTGCACGGCTTCGTCGAGCCCGAGTTCGGCCAAGGACGCCGGATAGCGCTGCGATTTCTCGTGCGCAGCTTCCAGCGCTTTTTCGATCTGCTCGAGATCGTGGTCGATCTCCTTCCATTGCGCCGCGCGCGCGGATTCCTCGGCGCTTGGGGCCCGCAGCGACATGCTCATGGTCAGCGAGTCGAGCCCGCGCAGCTCCGTGACCAGCTGTCCCATCGGATCCGCGTGGAAGCGTTCGGGCAGGCCCGTCTGGGCGGCCAGCTCGCTCCACTGTGCGGCCAGGTCGAATCCGGTTTTCTCCATCAAGCCTTCGATCGTCTGGCGCACCTCCGGGTCTTTGTAGAGCTTCACCAAAGGAGCCTGTTGGTACTCGTCTAGCGCCTGCTGCAACGCAGGAACTTCGATCCACAAGAACGCCTCCTTGGGATGGTGGCGCATGACCGCCGCTTGGGGGTCTTGCACGGGAAGCAAAGCGGTCGTGACGAGGAGAGCTAAGACTTGCATCATGGTCGATTGTCGGAAGCGGTAAAACTGGTCAAAGGCCGGCGAAAGCGCGCAGCTGCGGTTCGAATTCGATGAGCTTGGTTTCCAGTTCTTGTACAGCCAAGCTCAGATTTTGTTTGGATTGCAATGCGGCCACCAACTTGGCGTGCGCCGCGCTGATCGCCTGTTCGGGCCCATCGACGACGAAGGCCACCACGAGGCCGAACTGATTGAGCATCTTGGGCGAGCGCAGGGTGTCCTTGGCGTCGAGTTCGAAGGCCAGTATATCCTTCACTTGATCGAGACCGTTCTGGCGCTTCAAGTTGTCGACCGACCAGCGGAACAGCCATTTGGAGTCCACGGCGAGCGTGTCCGGCGCGTAGCGCTCGGCATAGGTGGCGGCGCCGAAGCGAAACCAATCCGGGAGCAATTTCTCGTCCCAGAACGCTTTGCTCATGGCCTCCTTGCTCGGCTTGGCGCTACTTGCCAACGCCAAGGCCTTGGGTGAAGGATCGATGGTTTCGGCGAAGGACTGTCCCAAAGCGTGGCGCACGAAGGTCTTGCCGAACATCTTGCCCGGCTCGGTAGAAACATCGAACAGGCATACACCGCCGCCGGCGAAGCCGTCGTCGCGTGGCCGCGCATACAGCTCGGCGAAGTACGCGCCATGCAGCGAGGACAAGTCGCGCAATTGGACTCCACTCTCGGAAGTCTCAACGCCGAACTCATCGTAGAGCCGCGCGCTGTCGAACATCAGCACAGCCAGCTTTTGCTGCGGAGCTTGCCCGAAGACTTTGGTCAACGGGTCGATGCTGCGCTCCATTTCGACCAAGCCCAACTGGGCGACCTCGCGCGAGCAAGTGGTGTAGAGCACCGTCTTTTCGCCGGGGATGACCCAGCAGGTCTCGAGCGTGGAGTGATAGCGATTGGCTTCTTCCAAAGACATCCACTGGTCCTTGCACTTCCACCGACCCGCTTCCAGTTGCTCCACTTCATGCGGCGCGACCCAGACCAAGTCTTGCTGGGTCCAGCCGCTTTGGATGCGCTCGAGATCTTGCGCCGAAACCCACTGACCTTGGTCGTTTCGAACCATGCCCCGCTCGAGCATGGGCAAGTCCTTGGGATCGACGAGCGTGCCGCGCCAGATCGCCTTGCCTGTGCGTTTGGCTTCTTCGCGCAGCGCGCGCTCGGCCGCCTGATCCGCCTTGGCTTGCGACTCGTACCACTTGCCTTCGAACTGCACGTGGCCAAGCAGCTCGCGCGCCTTGCGGTCTTCCGGAGTAGCCTTGACGATCGCGCGCAACACGGCGGTTTGTTCCTTCGTCATTGCGGCGGCTTCGCACCAGCTGTGCAGCTTCCACAGCTCGGTGGCGTTGCCCTGCGCGGCTTTGAGGCGCTGCTCGAATTCCTTGGCGCGCGGCGACTGGCCGATCGGGCTGGCGGAAAACGCTGGGATGAGCGGCCAGGCCGCGTGCAGAACGGGCGGCACGAATGCCGTGGGACCTGTGCTGACGAACGGCAGTGCCAGGACTATCGAATGCTTGGCCTTCATGGGGGCCCGGCAAGGTAGCGTCGCGCCGCGCGGCCGGGGTCTTGGATTTGGCTTCCGCGGCCAATTTGCCGGCTGACGGGTTGGGCGCTAGGATCGCTTTTCTGGCCGTGAGCCTTGACTGGTCGCCGACGTGGCGCAAGCAGTTCGAGACTTGGTGCCGGGCGTCCTCGGGCGCAGTCCACAGGAATCGACGCCTTGGCCCCCCCCGCCTCGGCGTTCTGGGGGTGCTCCAATGGCACGTCGACCAACTCCATTCACCGGCCTTTGGTGGTAGTTCGTATCCCACTTAATTTTCATTTAGCGATAACATATGGCCCAGCACAAGCCCGCAACTTCCGTCACGATCGCCCCCCTGGTTGAACCCAGCGCCTTCGAGCGTTTCGTGAAGCGCGCCTGGCCTGTCTTTCTGGCCGCGGTTTTGGCCGTCGCTGTGTGGGTTGTTTGGAAGCAGCGCTCCAAGGAGACGCAAATGACTGCTCGCGGCGAGGCGTGGGACAAAGTCCTGGCCCAGACCACGCGCGGCACTTTTCCCGACCCGGCGATCTCTGGAACGCCGGCCCAGCTCAAGACCGCTGCCGAACAGGCGCGGGGCACGATCGCTGGGCCATGGGCCCGCTACGCGCATGTCTTGGCGTGCATCAAGGCGCGCGACTTCACCGGAGCCCAAGAGGCGCTTGAGATTCTGCGCCAGGAACCCGGCGTCGACATTCTGACCAAGCAGGTCTTCGATCTGGGTGATGGCGGCACGTCGACCCTCGTGGACCATCTGCAGCGTCAGATCAAGGCTGCACAGGAATGGGAAGCGAACACCCCTGGCCTATACGCCAACACGCCCCTGCCGGAGGGTTCCCCGCGCGTGCGCATCAAGACTGATTCGGGGGACATCTTACTCGGATTGTATGCTCAAAGTGCACCCAAACACGTTGAGAACTTCCTAAAGCTGTGCAAGGAAGGCTACTACACCGGGACCAAGTTCCACCGCGTCGATCCGCGCTTCATGATCCAAGCCGGCGATCCCAATTCGCGTGAGGGTGCGCCGGATACTTGGGGCCAGGGCGGGCCTGACTACAAAGTCGCATATGAATCCAGCGATCTGTACCACTTCAAAGGCGTGCTTTCGATGGCCAAGAAGCCCGGGGACAAGGACAGCTCAGGGAGCCAGTTCTTCATCACGGTCGCTGAATCTCACCATCTGGACGGCCAACACACCGTGTTTGGAACCGTGCTCGAGGGCATGGAGATCGTCACCAAGATCTCAGCCGGCGCGATCGCTACAGGAACTGCCGATCGCCCCGAGGCCCCGATCGCCATCACTGGTATGGAAGTCCTCTAACGACTAGAGCCTGGGACTGGGAGCGATGTGCTCCAGAACGCGCTCGAGGTCTTCCTTCGAGAAGTAATCGATAACGATTTTCCCGCGGTTTCCTGGACCGTGGAGTAGCTGCACTTTTGTGCCTAGCGCCCCCTCCAGTCGGCGCTGCAAGTCCGCGGCCCAGGGGACGAGCACGTTCTTGTGCTTTTCCGGCACTTCCGCGAACGGACCTGCGCCGCGGTTTGGAGGCGCAGTCGCGCTTCGGACTCGGTCCTCGACCTCGCGGACGGACAGGTCCTTGCGGATCGTCTCCTCCAGAATGGAGAGGCAAGCCCGCGGTTCATGCAAGGCGAGCAACACCTTGGCGTGGCCCATGCTGATCAGGCCCCTTGCCAGGGCTTCTTGGACCTTGGCCGGCAAGTCGAGGAGTCGCAGGTGATTGGCGACGGAGGCGCGCTTGAGTCCGACCTTGGCCGCGACTTCTTCCTGGGTCAAGTGCAGCGATTCCATCATGGCTCGAAAGCCCTTGGCTCGTTCGAGGGGGTCCAAGTCTTGTCGCTGGACGTTTTCCACCAGGGCAAGTTCCAGCATTTGTTCGTCGCCGATGTCTTCGCGCACGATGGCGGGGATCTGCGTTAGGCCCGCCAGCTTGGCGGCTCGGCACCTGCGCTCGCCGGAGATGAGTTCGAATCCACCTCCAACGCGGCGAACCATGATCGGCTGCAGCACGCCATGGGCTCGGATACTGTCCCGAAGCTCCTCGAGCCCGGAATCGTCGAAGGTCACGCGCGGTTGGTGAGGATTGGCTCGGATCAAGTCGAGCGCGACGGTAGTCTGGGGGGTGTTGCTTTGGGGTGATCCAAGCAGGGACCCTAGCCCTCTCCCAAGTCTTCGTTCCATGGCATCCTCGTGCGGTTCAGGCCGGAATTGTTCCACGTGGAACAATTCGGTTTCCTGACGGTTTTCACTTCCCGTCCAAGAAGTCCGCATGATAGGGACGGAGCCCAAGCGTGTCGACAAATGGACCCCAGATTATCCAACATCTTGCGGCAACTTGGTCCACACCCCCCAACCCATAGAGCTGGGAGCGGAAGCATGGCGAGTTCGACCGCCACGGAGTTCAGCCGGTGAGGCTGGCAAGCTTGCTTCTCGCGGCGACACTTGCCGCCTTTCGTGGCCTCGCTAGTTCCCTCTGGTGGTGGTTGGCGTGGGTTGTACCGATGGGCCTGTACCTATTGAGCTCGACTTGGAACCTAAAGGTCGTTTATAGTTCTGATAGCGGCTATTTAGAGTATCTTTGGCCGTCACTTAGCATGACGACCGCCCTGGCAGCCGGGGCGGCTGTTGCTTGGCTCCAAGCACAGCGCACCCTGCTTGCCTTGGCCTCGCGGCCACGGCGCCTGACTTATGAGTGGGGGGTGATCGCCACCTTCACGGGCTCCGCCTTGCTGCTCGCGGGCACACTTTGGATCGCCTTTTCCAGCGAGCGCGAAGCGGCCGCGCGCCTGGGGCTCGAATTGGGCTGGCTCGTCCTGCAAGCCTCCTTCGCAGGACTCCTGGCATTGCGCCTGACTCTAGCACCGGCGCCAACGGCCTGGATCGCGATAGCAGCACTTTGGCTGCGGTGGTCCTTGCCCGGAGCGGGTCCCCGATTTCTGCTAGCAGCCAGTGTCCCAACCTTGGGCGGCGTCATGGCACCGGAAACTCGTGCAATCCTGGGGCTTGTGGTCGATATGGCCTTCTGCGTGGGGGCGCTGTGGTGTGCCTGGTTGCTCCTGCGCACCGCCGCGCCGCGCGCATGAAATACGCCATCCTAGGGGACATCCACGCCAACCTGACCGCCCTGGAGGCGGTTCTCGAGCACGCCCGCAAAGCGCGTGTCGAGCGCCTGGTGTCTGTCGGCGACGTGGTCGGCTATGGAGCAGCTCCTAGCGCCACGTTGAGCCTCTTGCACGAGCACTCGGTCGTCGTGGTGCAAGGCAACCACGATGCAGCCTGCGCCCAGCAGATCGACGTGCAAGTCTTCAACCCCAGCGCGCGCGCTGCCATCGAATGGACGCGCACCCAGCTCTCGCGAAGCGAGCTCGATTGGCTGGCCAAACTCCCGCTCACACTGCACCTGCCGCACTGCTGCGTGGCGCATGCCACCTTCGCGCATCCCGAAAGTTTCGAGTACATGCACTCCACCAAGAGTGCTGACGCCTCGCTGGACGCGCTGGATTGCGCCGTGTGTTTCGTCGGACATACGCACGTGCCGGTGACCATGCTGCGTCCGCGCGAAGATTCCACGCGCACGGCCTATTCGCTGGAAACGGAACTCGATTTGGAAGATTCCGTGCGCGCGCTGGTCAACGTGGGTAGCGTCGGCCAGCCGCGCGACGAAGATCCACGAGCCGCCATTGCGTTCTACGACAGCGACGCGGGCCGCATCTGGATCGAGCGCGTCGAGTACGAGATCTCGCGCGAAGCTTCACGCATTCGCCAGGCCGGTTTGCCGCAAGCCCTGGCCGATCGCCTGTTCTTGGGCGTTTGATCGCGCGTCCCCCAGCCGCGCGAGAGGCTGCTAGCCGCTCCGCAAATAGCTCAGCACGGGCGGCAAGAGATTCATGCCGTGCTCGCCCATGCCGTGTTCGAACAGCAAGCGGATATCGCGCAGCGGATTCTCGTCGCCGCGAAACAGCAATCGGCGCGCATCCGGGTGGGAGCCCAGCGTCACCAGCAATTCCAAGATCGAACCGGCATTGCAGCGTTGTCCGCTCACTTCCAATTCGACCGGCGTCCCATGGTGCGCGACGACATTGACGATCAGCGATGCCGGACGCGCATGCAAGCGCAGATCGGGCGGCAAGTCCACCGTCAACTCCTGCACATTGGTGTAGTCGGCCAGGATCTCGTGCGCCAAGGATTGGCCGCGCGTGAGCACCAAGATGGCGCCCATCAGCAAATCGTTGAGGATGATGTGCTCGACTGCCGCGCGATCCACCAGGCGCGAGAGATGCATATCCGCCGCTTCGCTGCGCTGGTCGTTTTCGTGGCGCTCGACGAAGTGCGTCAAGAACGTGACCGCTTCCAGCAGGTGCAAAGTCACGGACATGTGCCCGCGCAAGCGCGGCAAGCGCGCGTCGCTGCCTTCCGCAACCGTGTTCTTGACGAACGTGTCGTAGGAGGACTGCAAGTTGTGCACGGTGGCTTCGTACACGCGTGCCTGGGTTTCGCTGCACACCAGGTTCAGTAGCTCAGCGCGCTCCTTGGGATTCTCCAGCGGACGCGCGCGCAACTCGGCCAACATCAAACACGCGACTTCGTATTTGGCCGCGATTTCGGCGATGCGCTCTTTCTCCTCCAGCAGGTCTTCTTGGCCTACGTTGCGTGGCAAACGGTGCCGCGGCATGCCGCCGCCGAGGTTGTTCTCCGGGAAGATCTCCTCGCCCCAACTCAGGCCCAAAAGGCCGGTCTCCTTGCGGATTTGGGCACTGAGCTTTTCCAGAACCTCGCCCACGCCTTTGCGCGCATCTTCCATGCACGCGCGAAAATTGCTGAATTCCCCGGCGGATAGCGCGCTCTCGATGCCGTACGTTTCCAAACGGCCTTCCACGTGGCTCAGGCTGAATCCGGCCAGGGAGAACCAACGCAAACTGGCCACCAACTCCCGCAGCAGGGAGTACGTCCGGTTGAAGCGCGCGCCGTAGTCGTCCAGGAAGGACTCCAGCGAGTCCGCCTCGATCGACAGCTGATAAAAGTGCCGCTTGCCCCATTTGGTCGAGGGCTGACCGGCCAGCGTGTTGCACAGGCGCGACAAGGGCTGGACGGCTGTTTGCAGCAGCACGGCGAAAGAGCGTTCGCCGATGATTTCCTCGAGGGGGCGTTCGTTGTTCACGGAGGATTGGGCCGGGACTTCCTTTCCAGGTTACCAGCTCCCAAGGGCCGGCGAGCCACGCTGCGCAGGATTCGCTGCAAAGTCCCCGCAAACACAGCCCTGGCGGCTCAAGAACGGCCGAATGGGGGGTCGATGCTGGGCACCTCACCATCTCCCTCTCGTCCTGCGATTCACCCCTGGAGTACTCGTATTTCTGCCGAACGCTGCCTGGAGACCTATCTCCTAGAGATCAACGAAACGCCGCTCCTGACCGCGGAGCAAGAGCGCGAGTTGGGTCGCCGCATCCACAGGTGACCTGGCCGCGCGCGAGCACATGATTCGGGCCAACTTGCGCCTAGTGGTCGCCGTGGCCAAGCAGTAC
>JAKFYL010000215.1 GCA_021730845.1 Planctomycetota bacterium
ACAGGGTGTCACGAGCGCGCGCTCGATGATCGCCGGTTCGAAAGTCGGCGCATGAAACGTCAGACGAAGCAGCAGTTGCGGCTGCCAAGTGATCGGCATTTCGCCACGCCACTCGCCCGCTTGGACTTGCGTCAAGTTGCGTTTGGGGCTCAGGTTCTCATGGCGAATGACTGTGCGCTCCTTTTCGATTTGGACCTGCACGTCGAAATCCGCGTCCAAAGGCTGCTTGGATGTCTTGTCGAGCAAGCGGAAAGAGATCGCCATGCTGGCGCCCGCGCGCAGCGTCACTCCAAAGGCCGGCGGCTCGACCTCCACGTTTTCGCTGAGCGTGCGCCCGCGAACTTGATTGGCCTCATTGACTTGCACGGCTAGTTTCCAGGACACGCCCGGCGTGAGCCCTTCGAGCAAGAACTGACCGCCCGCTTGCACGGGAGCGATGCGCACCAAGTTGAGCGCTTGGTTCAGGGACAATTCGGTCAAGTCGCGCCGCCAGGCCCGCACTTCGAACATCGGGGAGCCGTCGGGGCCGACTAGCGGCTCTGGAAGTCCGAGCACCTGCCCACGCACCTGGGCACCAGGTTCCAGCACGATATCGATCGATGCATCGATCGCACCGGCCGGCCCGATCTCGCCGCTAACCAAGCGGTCCGGGTGGCCTTGCGAACGTGCCAAAATCTTCCAAGGCCCCGGAGCCACGGATTCCACCGTGAAACGTCCTTGCTCATCGCTGGTCGCCGCCAGGGCACCAATTTCGTGGCCGTAGCGTTCGATGGCTCGGACCGCGTTGGAGGCAGGCACCAGTCGCAGAATAGACACTCCTTTGAGCTGCTTTCCCGTCGTGTCCCGCACCGTGCCCGAGAGGATGACGCCCGGATCCAGCACGAGATCGTCCAGTCGCCACCTTGGAGCCTGGGGCACGACGACGTGGTCCGCGTCCAGGGGCGCAAAACCCCTGGCGCGCACAGCGACCCGCAAGCGTCCAGGTTGGAGCGTGGCGCTGCCGAAGTAACCGTCTGCATTGGTGAGCACGCGCTCGATCTGGAGCCCTCGGCTGGCTTCTTCTTCGTGGTCGTCCAGCGGCGGCCCCCACGAGAAGCGCGTAGCCGAGAGCAACACCTGTGCTTGCGGCACACCCTGCCCGTCTTTGGTGACCACGCGCCCCCAAAGCTGCGCGTTGGGCGGTGAAGGATCATCGATCGAAGCTGGAAGCTCCTGGGACTGCAATCGGGAGCTGAACTCAGCGACCGTTTGGTGGTCCTGCGGGACATTCTTGGGGACTTCGCTTCCCAGATTCGGCGAGCTACTCGCGGCCGGAGCGGCCAAATGCGCGCCTTCCAGGGCCGTTGCGCCCGGGTACTTCGCGGTCGACCACCACACCAGCGCCGCTAGGCACGCGAGCAAGAAAGCACTGGCAGGCAGCCACGGCGAGCGGCGCATAGGACTCGCAAGTCTAACTCTATGCCGCCAAAAAGAACGTCGGGTCTGGGCCGGCCAAGAAAGCCGCCCCAGACCCGCTTGTTTGGCAACACTCGCGAGAGCCGCTTACTTGAGCTTGGCCAGGGCCGTTTCCACTGCGGCCATGTCTCGGGCTTCCGGCGTCTTTTCTTGGACTTGGACGAAGGCCACCTTGCCGTGCTTGTCGACGATCACCGTGGCGCGGTGGCAAATGAATCCGGCCGGGTGCACGACGCCGTACTTGCCGGCGACTTCGAGTTTCACGTCCGCGAGCAGATCGTGCTTGAGAGCGTGCTGGTTGCGCCA
The DNA here is from genome assembly GCA_021730845.1 of Planctomycetota bacterium. Classification (GTDB taxonomy): domain Bacteria; phylum Planctomycetota; class UBA1135; order UBA1135; genus JAKFYL01. Next base: position 1,762 of record JAKFYL010000215.1, read on the forward strand.
GGCCTTGTGCGACCAGGTCGAGTCGCGGCTGACGCCCACCACGACCGAGCCCGCGGCGTTCAGTTTTTGGTCCTTGGAAATGGAGCAGTTCTCCTTCTCGCAGGTGGGGCTCCAATCGAGTGGGTAGAACAAGAGCACGACGTTCTTGCCCTTGTGGGCGGAAAGCGTCCACTCCTTCTCGTCTTGGGTCTTGAGCGTGAAATCCGGTGCGGCGTCGCCGACGTGAATGGCCATGGTAGCTGTAGAGATATGAGGGTCTAAAGGGGAACCGTTGGGCGGAACAGTCTAGCCTGCGGCGGCAGAATTCTTGACCTATGATGGCCGGACTACCATGCGCGAGCCGTCCCCCACACCGCCCGTTGCCCTCACCATCGCAGGCTCCGATTCCAGCGGGGGGGCCGGCATGCAAGCCGACCTAGCCACGTTTTTTGCTCTAGGGGTCCACGGCGCCAGCGCCATCAGCGCACTTACGGCGCAGAACTCTCTGGGTGTGACGGGCGTCCTGACCGTCGAGCCAGCGTTCTTGGCCTTGCAGATTGCCGCCGTGTGCGACGACCTGCGCGTGCGCGCGGTCAAGACCGGCATGCTCGCCAGCGGCGCTTTGATCGAAAGCGTGGCGGTCGCGCTGCGGTTCCACCATTTGAGCGAGGTCGTCGTCGACCCGGTCATGGTTGCCAAGTCCGGAGCAGTGCTGCTGCAAGACCAGGCCTTGGACGCGCTGCGCACACAGCTCCTCCCGCTTGCGCGCGTTTTGACACCCAACTTGCCCGAAGCCGCGCGCCTCCTGGATTGGCCCGAATTGGAAGTGCGCGCCAGTCCCGAGGCAGCTTGCCGCGCGCTGCTCGCCATGGGTCCCAGGAGTGTGGTGCTCAAAGGCGGTCACGCAGGAGGAACTTGGAGCGAAGACCTTTTCTTCGACGGCGTGCGCCTTGAACGCCTGGGAGGCAAGCGCATCGACTCGCGCAACACGCACGGCACGGGCTGCACGTTTTCCGCGGCCCTGTGCGCGCACTTGGCGCTGGGATCGGAGCCGCTGGCGGCCGCGCAGGCTGCCAAGCGCTACATCCAAGCCGCAATCGAAGGCGCGCGCGAGTGGCAGCTAGGCAGCGGCCACGGTCCGGTGGACCACTGGCTGCGCTAGCGCGGCTCTCCGGTCGGCACTTGTGCCTGCTTGACGCTCAAGGCGCCGAACCAGGCGTCGTTTTCACCTTGGCGCGAAAACTCGAGCTTCAGCCTGGGTTCCACGCATACCAGGCTCGAGGTGCAGCCGACCCGGCGCGAGTCCTGGTCGATTTGTGTCAGCGGCTGGTACCAGACGTTGTAGGGCATCTTGCAGCATTCCAGGTTGGGCATGGGCGCGCCCTGCACGTGAATCCTGTCCCCCACGCGCGCCCAATAGCTGCCGGCTTCGATGCGCACTTGAACGCGCTCGCGCACCAATGCCAGGCGCTGGCCGAGCGCCACTTGTGCGTGCGCGTCGAGCCAGCGCAGCGCCAAGGAAACTTGGGCCGCATCGAGGGCCGGATCCAAGTACACGCAGTGCGTGCGCGCCAAATCGTCGACAAGGTTCGCCTCGGAGGTCACGACGGCCACGATGTCCGCTCCGCCAAAGTGCTGGCCTTCGATGAGTCCGGCCTGCAGTTGCCAGGCCAGCACGGCGGTGTGTCCGGCCAGCACGCGTTCGCCGTTGTAGTGGCAGGCGCCGGCATATATGGAGAGCGTGCGCGCCTCCAGCGCCATGCCCGCAACGCTGGTGGCCGCACGCGGCACCGCGCCCAGGGTCGAGCCGGCGCCGGAAGCGGCGCTAAGAACGGGCGCGACTTCAAAGCGAACTTGGGATGCGCTTTGGCAGCTGGCCAAGCCGGAGGTCCAGAGCAGCAGACAGGCAGGCAGGAAACGAGAAATTCGCGGCATCATGATTGGGTAGATGGCTGGGACCGGCCGGAGGGCGCGGGGTCTTTGTGCAGGCCTTGGAAACAGCCGCGGCCGGGATGGCAATCCTCGGGGTGCGCGGGCTCTTGATCGGGCCCCAAGGTCTCGCCTGTGCCGGCGCACCAACAGTGGTTCGATGCATCCAAGTAGTCCTCGTCGCAGCGCGGAGCACGTCCCAAGAGGAAGTACTTCTTGCTGCGCAAGGCGGGGCAAAAAACCGGCGGCTGGGACCGGGGCATCATGTCTTTGGCTTTCTAGCTGCTCGCCAGTTGGCGCAGGGCTTTGGAAATCAGGCCGCGGGTCAAGTCGAGCTTGTAGCCATTGTGCTCCAGGGGCCGAGCGCCCGCCAGGGCAGCCTCGCCTGCCAGGCGGCACGCCTCGTCATCGACTTTGCGGCCCACCAGCAGCGCCTCGGCCTTGTCAGCGCGCCAAGGAATCGGAGCCACCGCGCCCAAGCACAGACGCGCGCCGCGGATCGTGCCGTCGTCCACCAAGAGCGCCAAGGCCAATGCCGCCAGTGCAAAGTCGTAGGAACCGCGCTCGCGCACCTTGAAGTAGTCGCTGCGCCAGGTGCCTGCTCCCGCCGGCAAACTCGGAACCTTGAGCTCGACCACCATTTCTCCCGGCCCGAGGTCGTTCTCTTGTTGCACGCGGCCTTCGCTGGGCAAGGTGAAGAAGCGCTCCAGGGGCAAGATGCGCTGTTGCGTGGCCGAGCGCAGCGTGATTTCCGCGCCCAGCGCGACGAGTGCAGGCGCCAAGTCGCTGGGATGCACGATGTAGGACGGCCCGCCGCCCAAAATGGCGTTGTACTTGTTGAGACCGCTGTAGGCGAAGCACTCCGCACCGCCTTTCTTGATGCACGGAATCTGCTCGCTGCGGTAGTACCAGCAACGCGGCCGCTGACACAAGTTGCCGCCCACGCTGGCTACGGAACGAATCTGGGTGCTGCCCACACTGCCCGCGGCACGGCTGAGCACGGCGAAGTGCTCGCGCACATGGGCGTGTTCTTCGAGCGCAGCCAGCGTGCATGTGGCACCAATGACCAGCGAGCCATCGCTTTGGACGCGAATCTTGTCGAGGCCCTCGATGCGTTTGAGATCGACCACCAGATCGGGTTCGGCCAGGTGCTCCTTCATCTCGGTCAAGAGATCCTGTCCACCCGCGATCAAGCGCACGCGCTCGCGCTCCTTGGGGTCACGCGATGTCGGCAGGGCCGCCAGTGCTTCTTCCAGCGTGGTCGGCTGCAGGTATTCGAACGACTTCATTTGCCAGCCTCTTTGTTCGCAGCCAAGCCCCGCGCCAGCGCTAGGCCGTTCAAGATCTTGTCGGGGGTGAGCGGTAATTCGCGCACCCGTACTCCACAAGCGTTGTGCACCGCGTTGGCAATCGCCGAATGTCCGGGAATGATCGCCGGCTCGGCCATGCCGATGACTTGCTGGCGCGTGTCGTCGTCGTCGATCAGCGCCACGAATTCCGGCATCTCGCGCGAACCGGCGATCTTGTAGTCCTCGAAATTCGCGTTGAGCATGACCCCCAGGTCGGGCTCGATCACGCGCTCTTCGAACAGCGCGTAGGACAGCGCTTGGATCATGCCGCCTTGGAGTTGGCTCGCCAGGGCCTTGCGGTTCAAGGGCAGGCCGCAATCTTGCACGCCGACCATCTTGACCACGCGCACTCCGCCCGTGCGCAAGTCCACCTCCACTTTGGCGGCCTGGGCGCCGTGCACGCCGTTGCCCGCCAAAGACGCGGCCCATTCTCCGCTGGCGGATATCCCGGCCGCCGGCAACTTCAAGCAGGCCTCCTCGAAGGACATGGAATTGGGTCCACCCTGCCCCTTTTCAGGCGCGATCACGCGACCGCCGGCCAGCGCCCAATCGCGCGCCGCCGTGCCATCGGCTTGGGCCAGGGTCTCCAGCAGTGCGCGTTTGGCGTTCTCGGCGGCGACTTTCACCGCCGGCGCGAGAGACGCGGTGGTCGTGCTGCCGCCGGAAGCGTTGGCTCGTCCCAATGTGCTGCTGCCGATCTGGGTGGACACGCTGCGCAGCGGACGATCGAACACTTCGGCCACGATCCCCGCCATGTACGTGCGCGTGCCCGTGCCCAGGTCTTGGGTTCCGCACAGGACCGCAAGCGAGGCGTCGCGGCTGATGCGCACTTCGACCACACACTCCTTGCCGCCGCCACCACCCCACACGGAGACTGCGAAACCGATGCCGGTCATCACGGGCTCGGTGGGCTTGCCGGGCGCCGTGCGATGCGGGTGCTGGTACCACCCGATCTCGCGCGCGCAGCGCTCGAGCTGGCGCGCCCAGTCGGCGCGACCTTTCTCGGGCAGGTTGGCAAGGCGCAGCTCGAGCGGATCCTTGCCCATCTGGTAGGCCAGTTCATCCAGGATCGACTCGATGCCGAAGCTCGCTTGCGGATGGCCGGGGGCGCGGAATGCACGGCTGGCGTCGGTATGCGTGAACACCGAACGCGCGTGAAAGAAGCGCTTGGGCACGTGGTAGACATACGGCTGCTGCGCGAAGGAACCGTCGCCGCGACCGCCCAAGCGATCGACCTTGGCGGACAGAGCCTGGAGTTGTCCGCTCTCGTCCGCGCCCAATTGCAAGTCTTGCACGGCTCCCGAGCGATTACCCGCCAGCAGGAACTCGTCCTTGCGCGTCAGGAACAGGTGCACGGGCCGAGATAAATCCTTGGCGATGCGGCAAGCGATGGTGCCGGGAACGTCCAAACCGAATTTGGCACCGAACCCACCCCCCATGTAAGGCACTTCGACCTTCACCGATCCGGCGGATAGTCCCAATTCGCGCGCCGCTTCATCGGCGATCGTGAACGTGCCCTGGGTCGAAGCGTGGATCGTGGCCTCCTTGCCGCCGCGGAAATCGACTACGACTCCGTGGGTCTCCAAACTGGCGTGGTGTTGCACCGGCACGCTGTAGGTGCCCTTGGCCACCCAGCGGCACTGAGCCAGCGCGGCCTCGACCTCGTCGAGGTTTCCGTTCTTGCGTTCGCGCCCGACGTTGCCGTCCTTGTTGACCTTGGGAGCATCGTCCGCCAGCGCTTGCTCGCGAGTGACGGCGAAGCCCTGCTGCTCGTAACGTGGTTTGAGGGCGCGCAGTCCATCTTCGGCCGCTTCGGGTGTTTCGGCGCTGACCGCCGCTACCGCCTGGCCCAGAAACGTCACTTGGCCCCCCTCGCGCAGTTCACGCGCGTCGACCACGCCGGGGACTTTGCGCGCGGCATCCAGATCGACGACTGCTTTGCAGACCGGGAAGGGCGCGCACAAGATGCGCGTCCAGACCATGCCCGGCAAGCGCACGTCGTGCGGATAACGAGCCTGGCCCGTGACTTTTTCGGGGCCATCGACGCGGCGCAGATCGCGGTTGAGTACGCGCAGGCTGGCGCGGTCGCCCCAGGTCGGCGCGTCGGACTCCATGTCCACTTCGACCCATTCGGTGCTGTCGATGCCGTTGACGATTTTGGGCACTTCGATCCAGCGCTTGCCGGGGGCGGCCTCGCGCGGGGGCTTGGAACCTTCTTGGTGCATGCTCATTGGGGCGAGCCTCCTTTCACTCCGGGCGCACCGGACGAAGCTTTTTCGCGCCCCGACGCACCTTCGTTGGTCCCACCTGGCGTCAACGCGTTGCGTTCGTCTTGGATGCGCCTTCCCGCCGCCAACGCCGCGTCGAACACGAACGGGTACGTTCCGCAGCGGCAGGTGTTGCCCGAAGTGGCACGCCGGATTTCGTCCAGCGAAGCGCTGGGGTTCTTGTTCAAGCAAGCCGTAACGGACATGACCAGGCCTGGGGTGCAAAAACCGCACATCAACGCGTCGCAATCCACGAACGCCTCTTGCACGGGAGTCAGGGCGCCGGCGCCTGCCAGACCCTCGATGGTGGTGATCTGCTTGCCCACGCAATCGACCGCGAGGCGCAAGCAGGAATAGATCGGCTGACCGTCCAAAAACACCGTGCACGCTCCGCAACTCCCCATGCCGCACACCAGCTTGGTGCCCGTCAGCGCGGGATCCAGGTGCACACGCAGGGCGTCCAGCAGAGTCGTGCGCGGTTCGACTTCCACTTTGCGGGCTTGTCCATTGATCGACAGCTCGACTTGGATCTTGCCGGCAAGGCGCACCGGACCGGGCGTGGCGCCGGGCTGGGCTGCGACCAGATCCCCCACCATTCCGGCGCCGGCGACACCTCCGGCGCCCTTGAGGAAGGCGCGCCTGGAAACCGGGTGCTTCAAGCCGGCAGGCGGATTGGGGCCGGCGGCTGGCGTGGCACGCTGTGAGTTGCCAGAACCATCACTTTCGATTCGAGTCACGGGTTGTACCTCGCCGGGGCTGGCCGGGTTGGGGCTAGCGGAGTTGGGGCTGGCTGGAATGTACCAAGTAGCTTAGGGCTCATGGGTCCCCACTGGACGCGCACTTGGGGACCTAAGGGCCGCTAGAGGTTCGGCTCGCCGCTCAGGCACGGGGAATCTAGCGCGGCGCCACCTTAGCAGAGACATGGGACGGGCGCGCGCTCTTGCGTGTACGCGCCGGGGCGATGCCTCGGCCTGGATGGCGCTGGCGCGGCCTGCTCGCCGGCGCGCGCGCGGACCGTTCCTTGCCGGCGCTGACACTTTTCGAACTCTGCGCACCCGCGGGCTCGAGCCCGTGCTCCAGGGCGTCATCTACGCTGGAGAGCCAGTGGACCTTGAGGCGCGCGCGCGCGGCCTTGGGGACTTCTTCGTATTCGGCTTGGTTGCGCGCCGGCAAGAGCACGGTGCGCACACCCGCGGCTAGCGCGGCCAACACCTTTTCGCGAATCCCCCCCACGGGCAGTACCAACCCCCGCAGGCTGATTTCGCCGGTCATCGCCACGTCCGCGCGCACCCGGCGTCCACAGAACAGCGAAGCCAAGGCCAGGAACAAGGCCACGCCGGCGCTGGGGCCATCCTTGGGAATCGCCCCGGCGGGCAAGTGCACGTGCACATCGCTCTTGGCGATGGTGGCCGGATCGAGGCCCAACTTGTGCGCGTGACTCTTGAGCAGCGTGTGCGCGGCGCGCGCGCTTTCGCGCATGACCTCGCCTAGCTGGCCGGTCAAGATCAGCTCGCCGCGCCCCTCGCTCCTGGTCGCTTCCACGAACAGGATTTCACCGCCGCTAGCGGTCCACGCCAGCCCCGTGGCCACACCCGGCAAACTCGTGCGCAGGCGCAGCTCGTGCTCGAAACGCGGCGGCCCCAGGATCTGGCGCACGGCCGTGGGGTCGATACGAACTTTGCGCGCCTGGCCTCGCGCCACGCGCGCGGCCACATGCCGCACCAAGGCGCCGATGTTGCGTTCCAGGGATCGCACGCCAGCCTCGCGCGTGTAGCCGGCAAGCAAATACGCGAGCGCCGACCGATCGATGCTGCACTGCGCCTTGGTAAGGCCGCACTCCGCCAATTGACGCGGCAACAAGTAACGCTGGGCTATGCCGAGCTTTTCTTGCTCCAAGTACCCTGGAATGGAGATGACGTCCATGCGATCGCGCAAGGGGGGCGGAATGTCCTCCAGCACGTTGGCCGTGGCAATGAACAGTACCTGCCCGAGATCGAACGGCACTCCCAAGTAGTGATCGCGGAAGCTGTTGTTCTGCGCGGGATCGAGCACCTCCAGCAGCGCCGCGGATGGATCTCCGTGCAACCCGCGGCCGAGCTTGTCCATTTCATCGAGCATCAACACCGGGTTCTTGGCTCCCGCGCGGCGCAAAGCAGTGATGATGTTGCCCGGCATGGCCCCTACGTAGGTGCGACGATGACCGCGGATCTCGGATTCATCGTGCACGCCACCCAAGCCGAGGCGCGCGAACTTGCGCCCCATGGCGCGCGCAACCGATTGCCCCAGGGAGGTCTTGCCCACGCCCGGGGGACCCACCAGGCACAAGATCGGGCCGTGACCGCTGGGATTGAGCTTGCGCACGGCGAGGAACTCCAAGATCCGGCGCTTGACCTGTTCCAGCCCCAAGTGATCTTCGTTCAAGATCCGCTCGGCGCGCGCCAGGTCGAGCACATCCTTGGTGGACTTGATCCACGGCAGCTCGAGTAGCGTATCGAGCCACGTGCGCGCCACGGAGGCCTCGCTGGAACCGGCGGGCAGGCGCTCCAGGCGGGCGAGCTCCTTGCTCGCTTCGCCGGCTGCGTCGGGGCTCATGCCGCTGGCAGCAATGGCCTGCTTGAGTTCCGCAAGTTCCACGGCTTGCCCGTCGTCCTCGCCGAGCTCTTTTTGGATGCTGCGCAACTGCTCGCGCAAATAGTATTCGCGCTGGCCTTGATCCAGACTGCCCTGTGTGCGCTCGCGGATGGTGCGCGAGAGTTTGAGCACAGCCATCAACTTGCCCAGCTTTTTGGCCACGAGCTCCACGCGCGGGCCCACGGCGAAGCACTCCAGGATTTCCTGCTTCTCGACCGGCGGAATGTCCATCATGGTCGCCACCAAATCGGCCAGGGGGCCGGGAGCGGGCACCTGCTGGATCAAGCGCACGACTTCTTCGGGCGTTTCGGGCATGAGCGCGACGAATTCCTTGGCTTGGGCGCGCAGAGCCTGGAACTGAGCCTCGAGTTTGGACTCGCCGGAAGGCTTGGTGTCGTCCTCGGGATAGTCCACGCGCGCGCGCCACAAGCCCCCGTCCTCGCGGATGCTCAAGGCGCGAAACCGTCGCTGGCCTTGGCACAAGGCCACGCGTTCGCCCTCTTGGTCTTCGACAAGCTTGACCACGCCGGCTACGGTGCCGATCGGAAACAAGTCCGTCGGCTTGGGCTGGCTTTGATCGGGGTCTTTTTGCAGCAAGAGCCCCACGGGCTGTTGGCTGCGCGCCGCCGCCACGAGCGTGCGCAGCGAGCGCTCGCGTTGCACGGACATGGGCAAGACCAGGCCCGGGAACAAGATCGTGGAACGCACCGGCAAGACCAGGAGTTCGCTGGGCTCGCTTTCTCCCTCGGCCTGTGCCGCCACTCCAGACGCGCCGATACCTGACGCCGCCACACTCGCATCGACCGTCAAGGACGCCTCCTGCGAGCTACCGGGTTTTTGGCGCGCCACTTGGCTACCTCACCAGGAGCAAGAGCAACAGACAGCCATCCACGAACTCGCGTCGCTCGAGTTCGTGGCGCCCGGCTCGCAAAGCGACGCGGCGCTCGAAACGTCCGTAGGGTATCTCGAGCTGGCGCACTTCCAGACCCTGACACACCGCGGGCCGCGAGCGCTCCCCGGTCACGATCAGTTCACTGCCCTCGACGAGAATCTGCACACGCTCGGGGTCGACGCCTGGAAGCGCAACCAATACGAACAACTCTCCGGGCTTTTCGTACACGTCGACCGGCGGCTCCCAGACTGGACGCTGCAGCGCGTCGCGGCGCAGGAAGAACGTGCGGCTCAAGGTCTCGCCGCGGGCGAGCATTTCGAATCCGCGTTGGAATGCGTAGGGATCGCGCTTGTCGCTCATGACCGTGCTCGGCTCCAGTCGTCGCCAGAAACGGAACCATAGCACGCCGGGCTCCCTGGCGTTCGTTCTAGCAGAGTTTGGCCTGCCCCCCGTTTGGCCTTTGGGAGCATGGCGCCAAGGCCCGGCGCGGAACTCACAGGAATCGGGGCTGGGTCAGCACCAACCAATCGCCTTGGATGCCGTCGCCTCCATCGTCAATCACCAGGCGCAGCTCCTGGCAGCTGGTCCATTCCACTTCGACTTCGATCCGCTCTGCACCACGCGCGAGTTCCAGGCGCCGCAGACTCTTGCCGTCCGAGAACAGCTCCAGCCCCGCTCGCCCTTGTGGCGGTATGTCTTTGAGCGGAAAGAACTGCAGACCGAAACGCAATCCCTTTGCGCGTTCTTCCACCAGCCAGCTCACCTCGACCGGACCTGCTTGTCCCACGCGCGCGATCAAGCGCGGACAATCGGCGGGCTCCCGGAAAGGCCCCAAGGGCTCGCGCTCGAACCGTACCGCAGCCGCCTCGCCGCGCAGAATCGGCGTGTACTCGTCGATGCGCGGGGCGGCGCGCATGAAAACGCTGTACGGGGAAGATTGCAGTTTGGGGTCGAGCCCCAACAGGCGCGCCAGTTCCCGGCCCAGAGCATAGAAAACGACTTGGTTGCCCAAGGCGTTCCAGTGCCCTTCCAGTTCCGGCGCCCCGCCATACAAAGTGGCCGGATCGATGCTGCGGCGCTCGGCCTCGGCCAGCGTGGCAGCGCGCGGAACGATGCAGGCTACGCCCAATTCGCGCGCCACGTCCTTGACCAAGTCTTCGCGCCAACCGGTGATCTGCGGATCGATCAAGGAGGGGTAGTGGTTGAACACGACCAGCGCGATTTCCAACTTGCGCGAGCGCGCCACGGCGACCATTTCCGTGAGCAGCGCGCGCGCCAGCTCGCGTTTGTCTTCGTCGGCCTTCAAGAAGCGGCGTTGGTTCCATCGCGGAAAGTGGCGCGGTAGCTGGTATTCCAGCAGATGCGCCAAGAGACTCATGCGCTGCAAGGGGCCGCCCCAACCGAAAAACTCGCGCGTCGTCAGCACGGGCGCGCTGGGGGCCTCGAGCTGGCCCGCCCGCAATTGGAACACCGGCTTGGGCCTGCTGCGAAAACCCAGCACGGCCCGGTCGAAATCGTCGTCGACCATCAACGCTACGAGCAGCAACGGATTCTGATCCGCGTACAAGTCGACGGTTTGTTGCATCAGCAGCAGCACTTGGTCCGCGCCATAGCCGCCGACCCCGTAATTGAGCAGGGCGGCCTGCGACGCCAGCTGCGAACCGGACAGCAAGGACTGCCAACACTCGCCCGGCGCCGTGTTGCACTGCGTGTACGAATCCCCGTACATCAAGATCGGTCGGCGCCCGCCGATCTGAGCCTCGTCGACGTGCCGCAGCGAGACCGGATCGAAGGTGTGGGTCGACCAGCCTAGAATCGGGTGGTAGCCGCCTGTGTCCAGACGTTCTTCCTTGTTTCCGCTCAAGGCCGCAGCGACCCAGTACATGCTGTCGCTTTGGTGATCCCCCCAGATGGACGGGTGTCGAATTCTGCCTAGGGCCACGACTTTGGGCCCTAGGCCTGTCAGCAGGATTGCGCGCAGGCACAGTTCGCCGGCGACCAGCGCGCCTAGGCACGCCAAGGCCAGCACGAGCAGGCGCTTGCGCCACACTTTGTGTGGCTTGGCGCTGGCTGCGGGGGTGGGTTCCTTCAATCGATGTGCCTTGGGGTCGGCCAGAACTCTAGCTGGGTGACGTACCCGAGAGCACGAAACTGGTGAGCAACTGCGCAAAGCGCCGCGGATCCTCCAGCGTCGATCCTTCTGCCAGCAGCGCTTGTCCGTAGAGCAACTCGGCTAGGCCGGCCAATTGGCTGGGATCCTTGGCTTGTACTTCCTTGAGCCTGGTGGTCCAGGCGTGGGTCGGATTGAGCTCCAAGATGCGCGCGGGAGGGCGCTGTGCCTGCTGCTTTTGAGCCAGTACGCGAGCCATGTGCGGCCCCATGCTACCAGGGGCGTTCACCAGCACGGCCGGGCTTTCCGCCAGGCGCGCCGAAAGCCGCGCCGTTTGGATGCGACTGCCCAGGGCCGCTTCGACCGCCTCCAAGGTCGCCCGCATGTGGCGCTCCTGTTCCTCGCGGTGCTCGCGCTCACTGGCCAGCTCCCAATCCGGAGCCTCGCGCTCGAGCGCCAAGAACTCCTGACCTTGGAAGCCATCCACCTGCGCCAAGATCCACTCGTCGACGGGATCAACCAGGAACAGCGCCTCCCGCCCTGCGTTGCGCAAAGCTTCCAAGTGTTGCGAGCGCTCGCAGCTCTCCTTCGACGTGCCCGAGAGCACATAGATCTTGCTCTGCTCCTTGGGGGCACGCGCCTGGTATTCGCTCAAGAGCGACCAGGCGCCCGTGGTGCCGGGAAACAGGCACAAGGCAAGCAATTCTTCCCTGCGCGCGTGATCCAGCACGATGCCTTCCTTGAGGATGGCTCCGAACTCGCTCCACCAGCGCTCGTAGTCTGCGCGGCGCTCGCGCAGCATCTCACCCAGGGCCGCCAAGACCTTTTGCACGATCTTGCCCTGGATCTGACGCAAGAGGCGGTTTTCCACGAGCACTTCTCGCGAGACGTTGAGCGGCAGGTCCAGGCTGTCGACGACGCCGGCCACGAAGCGCAGCCAAGGCGGCGCCAAATGCTCGCAATGGTCCATGACGAACACGCGCTTGACATACAACGATATGTCCGCGTGCTCGCTCGGCCTTTGGAAGGGTTCCTCGCGCCGCTGCGCGGGCAAGAACAACAGCGCCGTGTACTCCTGGGCCCCTTCGGCTCGAAAGTGCAGCGTTTCCATGGGCGCCTCTTCGCCATGGGTCAGGTGTCTGTACAACTGCGCGTATTCGTCCGGTCGTATGTCTTCCTTGGCCCGCTCCCAAAGCGGCTTTTGGCTGTTGAGCACGAGCACCTCCAGTCCGTCCGCAGCCACGAGGCGCTTGAGTTCGGCGGGCCCGTCCCAATGGGCTGCGGCTAGTTGGATGGGCCAAGCGATGAAATCCGAGTAGCGCCGCACCAAGCGCGCCAGCTCGGCCGGACGGCAATAGTCCTGAGCGGCCTCGTCCCCGTCGCCGACGGGCTTGAGCTCGAGTTCCACACAGGTGCCGCGACGTGACGTGGCCACGGGTTCGAGCTGGAATTCGCCTTGGCCATTGGAACTCCAGCGCCAACTCTCGTTCGAACCGGCGCGCGTGCTCACGACGCGGACGCTGTCCGCCACTAGAAATGCCGAATAGAACCCGACCCCAAAGCGCCCGATCAATCCAGCCGCGCCCGCGGCGTTCCCGCCCGGCTCGGCGCTCGTTTGCGCCGCCGCCAATTGTTCCTTGAATTTGCGCGTGCCGGAATGCGCGATGGTGCCTAGGTTGCGCGCCAGTTCTTCGCGCGACATGCCGAGTCCCGTGTCGATCACGCGCAACAGGTGGCGCGCGGGTTCGATCTCCAAGCGAATCGCCAAGTCGGCCTCGGAAACGGACCACTCCGGGTGGGAGTGCGCCTCCAGGCGCAGCTTGTCCAAGGCATCGGAAGCGTTGGAGATCAGCTCGCGCAGGAAAACCTCGCGCTGCGAGTAGAGCGAGTGGATGACCAGTTCCAAGAGCTCTTTGGCTTCGGCTTGGAACGGCAGGGTCTGGGTGGTTTCCGTCATGGCTGGGAGTGGCTTTGGCGTGGGCCAGGAAAGGCCAAGGCGCACGTCCATGGCCAGAAAAGAATACCGACTCCCCCGCCCGGACAGCAGGACAGGCCGCGCGGGCAGTGTGGCTCCCAGTAGCCGCGCGGGCCGCCCCAAGTCGCCTTTGGAGGGGGTAGAGTTAGGCAGCTATAGCCATCTTTTCGGAGGGGAACAACTTGACATTTGCTTGGGGACGGACGACGTGGATCGCGGGCAGCTGTGCCCTGGCAGGGGCGCTTTGGGCCACCATCCTGCTCGAACCGCTGCCCGTTCAGGCCTTCGTGGTCACTGGCGATCAGCTCGGGCTGGCCCAGCGACACGTGCGCGTGTTCAACAACTTCACCGACGCGCAAGCCAACTCGAACACGACGCCGGATTTTTCCTTCCCCGGGTCCACTGGGGCGGCGCTGGCGATCTGGAAGGCCTGCGTCGAGTGGGGCAGCGCGAAGCACTTGGATGGCTACGGCGATCCCAAACAACCGGGCGACCTAGGGTCGGGAGGTTCGAATTTCGACTGCGCCTGGCAAGGTCTTGCTACCAGCGTGGGAGACACCAACGACAACGTCCACTCCGAGATCTCGGGCAACGGCGGTGGAGTACTGGCCTTCTGCGAAACGCCGACCAGCGATGGCTGGCGCATCCGCTACTACGCCGGCTGGACCTGGATCGACAACCCGTTCGCCAACGTGAGCCAAGTGGGCCTGGCGGACATCCAGGGAGTGGCCACGCACGAATACGGACATGCACTAGGTCTAGGCCATGCCAACGTTCCGGGCGCGACGATGTTCGCCACGGTGCCACTGGAAATGACCAACTGGCGCACCATCGAGGCCGACGACCAGGCCGGAGTGCAATTCATTTACGGCGCTCTGGATGCGGCCAAACCCAAGATCTTGGACACGGCGCTGGGCACGGGCACGCAGCTGACCATCTTTGGCCAGGGCTTTGCGGCCGTCGGCAATGAAGTCTGGTTTACGCCCCTGACGCCGAGCATGGGCGCCGTTCTGAGCGTGGGCGGTCTGGCCAGCACCGCCGGCGGAACCCAGATCCAAACCTCGATTCCACCGCAGGCTGGGCCGGGAGACATCCTGGTCAAGATTCCCGGGTCCGCGCACGCCGCCCTCTCCAACTCGTTCCCCTTTGACCCTACGCGCGATCCTTGCTTTGCCCCCAAGCCCTATGGCCAAGGCAAAGTCAATTCCCAGGGGCTGACGGCGACATTGAGCTGGACCGGCGTGCCCTCGGCCACGACCAACGATTTCCAAATCTTCTTGAACTCAGGCGTTGGCGGAGCGCAAGCAGTTGTGTTCTGGGGCAGCGCAGCCCATCAAACCCCGTTCCTGGGCGGCACACTGCTCGCGCAGCCGCCGCTGCAGCGCGTTGCTGTCGCAGCGCTGGATCCCTTTGGCATCGGCCAGTTCCCCATCGCTGTTCCGCCAGCCTTGATCGGACAGCGGCGCTTCTTGCAAGTGTGGTACCAAGACACGGCCGACCCGCAGGGAGTCTCGCTCTCCAACGCGCTGGAAATCGAGTTCTGCCAGTAGGCGCAAACGGCTCGTCCGCACCGGAGAAAAACTCGCGAGCAGTGCGGGCCCGCCCATGCGGACCAGCCCTGCTCGCGCTTCGCTACTCGAGCGGTGATTCGCTAGTGCGAACCACCGCCGAGTCCAGTCCAAGATCGCCCCAAGTCGCCTAGGGGCAGACCGTGAATTCGATGCCGTTGGTCAATCCACCGCCTTGAACGGCCGGTGCATCACGGAACCAAACCTGGCTGTTGATCACTGCGCCGACAACCACCAGGTTGCCTCCGGAGGATGCCAAGTACTCCGCCAACGTGTAGGACAAGGTTCCGGTGCACGCAGCTCCGATGGCCGTGATCTTGGCGTTCAGACGGATTTGCGGCGCGGCCACGCACAGCGTTCCGCCCAGGAACGGAGTGCTAGCTTGTCCGGTGGTGCCGAACACGAGCAATCCGAAGCGATCGGATTCCACATTGACGCCGCTGACGGTGAAGCCGCCGGGGTTGGCCAGGCTCGCGCTACCGGTCGCGGTCATGGTCGGCGTGCAGCCACTGGACGACACCAAGGACGTGCAGTAGCTGGTTACGTTGTTCGTGCACGGGCCACCGTTGAAGGCCACGCTGAACGAGCTGTTTCCGCTAGCCGTGTTGGGGAAAATACCGATTTGGATCGTGTAGGTCGTTCCGCTCGTAACCGCCAGATCCGCGCTGGAAGTGAACACCGTAGCACCGCAATCGTCGTCGGAGCAGGCCAGCGCCGCTGCGCTCGGGCAGCCCGCGCCGGAGTAGATGGCAAGCTTGGTGTCCTGCGTCGAGATACCGCAAGTCGAAACGGTGAGCGTGCCGTTGGCCGGAGCGGTCCAGCTGTACCACAGGTCCTTGGTGATAGCGCTGGTGTTGAAGAACAAGCACAGCGCGTTGCCCTGGCCTTCCGTGCCAGTCGTAGCGTTGGCGTTGTTGTAGTTGAACGTGCCAGTGCTGGAGCCCAGCGAAACCGGCGTCTGGCAGGAGTCATTGGGCGCGCAGGCCACCGTGGCGTTGATGTTCAGCGTACCGGCGCCGCCCGGCGTACCCGGGAATTGGCCCACCTGAATGAAATACGTCTCGCTACCTTGGGCACAAATGGTCACCGACGATTCCAGACCGCACGAGTCGTCGTTGCACACCAGTGCCGCCACGGAGGTCGGGCAACTGGAGGCTTGGTACACGGCGAGCTTGGTGTCAAGCGCAGTGCCGCTGCAAGTGTTGATCACGTACACGCCGGTGGTGGGTGCAGACCACGCGAACCACACGTCGCCGTCAATGGCCGTCGAACCGAACGACAAGCAGCTGGCGTTGTTTTGGCCCTCTGTCCCAGTGGTCGCAAGGCTCGTGTCGAACGGGAAGGCTCCCGTGCCGACGAGCAGATCGGGCGTGGAGCAGCTGTCTCCTCCGCCGACAAGAGGAATGCTTCCACTGGCCGGCGCGATGGTGGGCTGCGCGGGCGCGCTGGGCTTGGGCGCGACGACGCCTTTTTGTTGCGCGGAGGCCGTGCCGAGAGTGAGCAGCAGCGCTGCTCCGAGAGAGAACTTGGACCGAATCCTAAGTTGCATGGAGATCCTTTGGGTCGAGATGGGACGAAGGGAAGAGAGAGAGTGTGTGAGAAAAACACTCGGCGACAGCCCGAGTCCGGGCCATGCCAGAGCTTCTCGCTTGGCATTCTAGGCACGCTGGCCGAATCGCGCGGGCACTAGCGCCGGTTTTTCTTGCGCTTTTGACGCTTTTCCTTGCGCTTCTGCGAGCCGCTGGCGCGCGTCGGCGAGCTACCCATGGGCCGCGGGGCGTGTCCACCAGGCCCCATGAGTCCATCCAGCGCCCCCAATCCACC
>JAKFYL010000231.1 GCA_021730845.1 Planctomycetota bacterium
TGGCCATTTCGAGCTCCAACCTGGATGAGTTCTTCGAGATCCGCGTGGGCGGGCTCAAGCAACAAATCGAGCACTCCTTGCCGCGCGGCGAACCCGACGAGTTGTCGCCCCAAGCTTGCCTGCAAGCCGTGGACGCCAAGGCCCAAGACTTGGTGCGCGAGCAGTACCGCGTGTTCAACGAATCGCTCTTGCCGGCCTTGGAACAGGAAGGCATTCGCTTGCTCAAGCGCGCCGCCTGGAGCGAACGCGAGCAACGCTGGATCCAGCGCTACTTTCGCAGCTCCGTCCTGCCGGTCCTGTCACCGATCGCTCTCGATCCCGCGCACCCGTTCCCGCGCATCCAAAACAAGAGCTTGAACTTCATCGTGGCCGTCGAAGGCGAGGACGCCTTCGGTCGCTCCACCTCGACGGCGATCGTGAAAGTGCCGCGCTCGCTGCCGCGCGTGATCTCCTTGCCGGCTTTGACCGGTTCGGGCATGCACGATTTCGTGTTGCTCTCGTCGATCATCCACGCCCACATGGAAGAGATCTTCCCGGGCCTGACCGTGCGCGGCGCCTACCAGTTCCGCTTGACGCGCAACAGCGACCTGTGGGTCGAAGAGGAAGAAGTCGACGACCTGATGCGGGCCTTGCGCGGAGAGCTGCCGACGCGGCATTTCGGCGACGCCGTGCGCCTCGAGGTAGCCGACAATTGTCCGGACGACATGATCCAATTCCTGCTGGGGACCTTCGAGCTCTCCAGCAGTGACATGGTGCGAGTCAACGGCCCCGTGAACTTGCACCGCATCGGAGCCCTGTACGACCACGTCGATCGACCCGATCTGAAATTCGCCCCCTTCGAGGCGCGCACGCCTGCGCGTCTGGTCGAGAACAAAGACCTTTTCGCGGTCATGCGCGCGGGCGATTTGATGCTGCACCATCCCTTCGATTCGTTTGCGCCCGTGATCGATTTGGTGCGCCAAGCGGCCGCCGATCCCGGCGTGCGCGCCATCAAATTGACGCTGTACCGCTCGGGGGCCGACTCGCCCATGGTCGATGCGCTGATCGAAGCGGCCCGGGCCGGCAAAGAAGTCACCGCGGTCGTCGAATTGCGCGCGCGTTTCGACGAAGCCGCCAACATCGCCCTGGCTACGCGTTTGCAGGAAGCTGGCGCCAACGTGGCCTATGGCGTCGTAGGCTACAAGTGCCACGCCAAGATGCTGCTCGTCGTGCGCCAAGAGCAATCCCACTTGCGGCGCTATGTGCACTTGGGCACAGGCAACTACCACGAGCGCAACGCCCGCACCTACACCGATTTGAGCCTACTTTCCGCCGATCGCGATCTGGGCGAGGACGTGCACCGACTGTTCATGCAATTGACCGGACTGGGCCGGGTGGCGCAACTGAAGAAGTTGTTGCAGGCCCCGTTCAGCTTGGATCGAACGCTGCTGGCGCTGATCGAACGGGAAGCCTGGCAGGCCAGCCAGGGGCTACCCGCGCGCATCGTGGCCAAAATGAACTCCTTGGCGGACCCGCGCATCATCCAGGCCCTGTACCGGGCCTCGCAAGCCGGAGTGACGATCGACTTGATCGTGCGCGGCGTGTGTTGCTTGCGGCCGGGCATTCCGGGTGTGTCCGAACGCATTCAGGTGCGCTCGGTGGTGGGGCGCTTTCTGGAACACGAGCGCTGCTGGTGGTTCCACGCTGGCGGACGCGAATTGGTGTGGGCGAGCAGTGCCGACTGGATGCAGCGCAACTTGTACCGGCGCGTGGAGGTGGCTTTTCCGCTCGAAGACAAGCAGACAGGCTCGCGTGCTCGCAAGGAGTGTTTGGAGCTGTATCTGTCGGACAACAGCCAAGCGTGGACGTTGCAGTCCGATGGTACCTATGCGCGCGTGCCGCACGCTGACAAGACCGGGCGCGTGTGCGCCCAAGCGAGCCTGATTCGCGGCCAGTACCCCTAGGGGCTTTTTGCCCGGCTACTTCTTGCGGCGCACGCTGGCTTTCGCGCGGCGCTTGCCGGAAAGCACCAGACGCAAATCCAAGTCGGCCATGGCGCGAGCCTCCTCGCGCAGGTCGACGTGGGTCAAGGGGTGGGCGGCCAGCCAGCGCGCGTCCACGTTCAAAGCAAGCCGCCCCTTCGAGGCGCGCACTTCGATGTTCGGCAAGGGACGCGAACTGCGGCTGCGATTGAGCAGCACCGCCAAGCGCACAATGGCAATCATGTGCAGTAGCCGCGGCAGCTGGTCATCACTGGCTAGTTCCAGATTGGCGCGCAAGACCTTGCGGCGCTGGAAGCGGATCAAGGCCGCGATGATCTCTTGTTCTTCCCGCGAGAAGCCGGGCATGTCGGCGTTGGCAACGATGTAGGCGCCATGCTTGTGATGGCCGCTGTAGGCGATCGAGAGCCCAATCTCCGACAGTCCCGCTGCCCAGCCCAAGAAGCGCGGCACCTCTTCGTCTTCCAGGCTCCAGTCGTGGCAGACCTTCTCCCACAGACCCAGGGCCGTGCGTTCCACGCGGCCGGCGTGTTCCAGGTCGACGTGGTAGCGGCGCTGGAACTGGCGAATCGTCTGGTCGCGCGCATCCTCGTGGCGGATGCGCCCCAAAAGGTCCAAGAGCACGCCTTCGCGCATGGCGCCTTGCGATGCGTTCAGATGCTCGATGCGTAGGCTCTCGAACACGGCGCACAAAATGGCCACACCGCCGGGCAGGACACTGCGCCGATCTTCGTGCAATCCGGCCAGTTCGAGCTTGTTCATATCGCCCGTGTCTAGCAGCGCCTGCTTGAGCTTGTGCAGGGCGCGCGGCGTGATGCCGCCTTGGCTCCAACCCTCTAGGCGCAGCATTTCCTCGACGGCCACGATCGTTCCCGAAGAACCCATGCACGCTTCCCAGCCCAGGCGCTGGTAGCGCGGCCCCAGACCCTGCAGCTCCAGCCCGGCGGCGATTTCCGCGCGCTTCCAGCCGTCTTCGGTGACCTTGCCGCGCGCGAAGAAGCGCCTGCTCCAGCTCACGCAGCCCATTTGCAGGCTGTCCGCTTCCAGGGGTTCGAAGTCCTCGCCCAGAATGCACTCGGTGCTGCCTCCGCCAATGTCTACGACCAATTTGCGGCGCGCTCCGGCGGAATTGGAATGGGCCACCCCCAAGTAGATCAAGCGCGCTTCTTCGCGACCGGACACGACTTCGATCGTGTGCCCCAAGGCGGCTTGGAACCGTCGCTGCACTGCCCGCGCATTGCGCGCTTGGCGCAATGTGTTGGTCGCCACCACGCGCACGCAGGTCGGCGGCATGTCGCGCAGCCGTTGGCCGAAGCGCTTCAAGCACTCGATTCCGCGTTCGACGAAGGTCTCGCTCAATCTCCGGTCGCTGTCCAAGCCTTCGGCCAGAGCCACGCGTTCGCGCAGGCGGTCGACGATTTGTAGATGCCCCAATGATTCCTGGGCTACGACCAGGTGAAAACTGTTCGAGCCCAGATCGACCACGGCCACCAGACCATTGGCTGCGTTGGAAAGCTTGCGCTCAGTGGGCATCTGGCCGGTCACCGTACCTCAAAGACCTGCGGCGAGCCAAGCTTGCCAGCGCTGGAATTTGGCAGCGATCCATGCGTCGTTCGCTCCTGGTTCGAGCGCGTCTTGGAGCGCGACCTGGGGCCACGAGGAGTGCGTCGGGTCCAGACCGGCTGCCAAGAGGGCCGCGCCTTGGAGCGTGGATTCGCCGTCCTGCATCACATGCAGGGGACGCGCCAAACAAGCACTCAAGCAGCGCACCAGGTGCGGATCTTGCGCGAGCCCCCCCGACACCAGGTAGCTGGCCAGCGCTCCCGCTTGTTCCAAATCCTTGGCGATGGCGCTGGCCCGAAACGCCAAACCCTCGACGAACACGCGCGCGCGGTCGGAGCTGGAGCACGCTTGCGCAGGCCCAGAAAATAGCAGCCCGAGTTCCGGGCGCCAGTGGGGTGCCCCCAGTCCATTGGCATCGGGCCTTGCGAAGCAACCAGGCAGCGGATCCAGGCTCGCACTTGGTTCGGCCTGCCTGTCGGCCGCGCTGCCTGCGGGCGCCGAGCCCAAGATCGCCTGCATAGCTGCGCCGCCGCCGTTGATGGTGCCTTCCAAGGCCCACAAGCCCGTGGATCCGCTCAGGATCGGTCCGCACAAGTAGCGCTCGAGCGGGCGGCGCTCCCGGCCCGTCGGGCGCAACACGAAGCCGCCCGTGCCGAAATTGAGCAGCGCGCGGTCGGTGCTTGAACCCAGCGCCGCCAAGACCGCCGCGGGCTGGTCGGCCACGCTGGCGGTAAGCCGCAAACCGTTGCTCAATTCGAAGCTCTGGTGCTGGCTCCGAACGATGTCCGGGAGCGCGATGCGGGGCACTTGGAACCATGCCAGCCAGGCCTCGCTCCATGTGCCGCGCACAGGATCTGCAAGCAGCGTGCGCGCGGCTTGGGTGCCGTCGAGGCAAAAGCGCGTCCGATTGCTCCAATGCCAACCCAAATAGGCATCCAAGGTGCCGAACACCACGTCGCCGGCTCGCAGGCGCTGCGCCAATTCCGAATCGGTCTCCAGCACGTGCGCCAACTTGGGGCCCGCGTAGTGCGGCGACAACGGCAATCCACTGGCGCTCCAGATCGCGCCCTCTTGCGCCCGATGCCGCAGGCACCAGTCGGCCGCGCGTCGATCTTGCCAACTGATCAGCGGCGTGACCGCCTTGCCGGTCGCACGCTCGAAGAGCACGAAACTCGAACGTTGGCAGGCGATGCCAAGCGGCCATCCTGCCCGCGCGTGGCGCGCCAGCAGCGACGTTGTGATCTCGCGCCAGGCGTCGGCGTCGCTGGTGCTAGCCCGCCCGTCTTGCATCGACGGGGGAGCTGGCACGGATTCCAACACGTGCAGGCCCGCAGCTTGGGACCAACTCGCCAGCTTGATGCGCGTCGATCCCAGGTCCAGGGCCAGGACGCCGGCTGCGGGAGCGACCATGTGCGTGCCTAGGACCCAGTGAGCGAACCGGAATTCGATTGCGCCAAGCGCGCTTCGAGCCAGGCGCTTTCCGCTTGCAAGCGTTCGAGCTGTTGCTGCACGAGCGTCGCCTCGGGGCTAGGTTTCGCGTTCGGCTTGGTGTTTGCCGCCGCCCACAGGTCCAGGGCCGCGCGCACTTCGCGCAGCGCATGCTCGAGTTCTTCCTGGGTGCGCTCTTCGTACTTGCGCCAGAGCTGATCGCGCGGCGGACTTGCCGCATCCAGGCCGCCTTCTTCCAGGCCGATCACTGGCGGCGGCTCTGGTTCTTGTTCGGCCGGCTGCATGGTTCGTTCCTGTGGCGGCGCACCCGGCGCGGCGTCACCTGGGTTTGCTACCCGGAAAGCTGGGCTGACTTCCGCGGGGCAAGCCGCAGCGCGCGTGGCTCCAGGCAAGGCGCGCGCGCCGAAGTTCGCGGCGCAAGGCGCGGCTTGCTCGTCCTTCGTTCCGGACTTGCTCCAAAGCCACGCGGCCAGAGCCAGCGCGGCGCCTAGGAACGTGGCGCACGCCAGCGCCGCTCGAACGCGTCCAAGTCGCTGCGCAGCTCGCGCATGGAGCGACCTGCCGGGCGCGGGTGCGAACGTGCAGCGGGCGTGCGTGCGGCGTACGAGGAACATGGTGCGGCAGGGCCCGTCTGACTCGCACGAGTAGCGCGGTCCGCCAGCCGGTTTCCAGTCTAAACCTGATGGATCCCGGTCGCGAATCCGGTCTAGCATTCCCAAATGGGCAAATTTGGATTGTGGGCACTGGTGCTCCTGGTGGGTGCCGTCTTGGTTTGGTCCGGTATCGGCCCCTACGACCGCTTCACGTGGGTCTTGGAGGTCGCGCCCGTGGTGCTGGGTTTGCCGATCCTGTGGCTCACCCGGCGGCGCTTTCCGCTCACGCCGATGGCCTACTTGGGACTGACCTTCTTCGCCTTGATCTTAATGGTGGGTGGTCACTACACCTATGCGCGCACACCGCTGGGCTATTGGATGGCGGAGTGGTTTGATTTCCAGCGCAATCACTACGATCGCCTGGGGCATTTTTTCCAGGGTTTCGTGCCGGCCATCTTGGCGCGCGAGTTGCTCGTGCGGAACTCGCCGCTCGAGCCCGGTAAGTGGCTGTTCCTCTTGGTTGCCTGCGTGGCACTGTCGATCAGTGCTTGCTACGAATTCATCGAATGGTGGGCCAGCGAGCTGACTGGATCGGCCGCCATGGACTTCGTCGGGTCCCAGGGTGATGTGTGGGACGCGCAGTGGGACATGTTTCTGGCGTTGCTAGGGTCGATCTTGTTCCAGCTCATCCTCGGCAAATGGCACCAGCGCCAAATCCAGGCCCTCGCTAGCCGGCCAAGGTAGGCGCGCCGCTTTCGCGCGCCAGCGGGGAAAGTTTTTTTTCGAGCCACTGCTTTCCCAGCGGAAACCCGCCGTCCCGGCCGCGAGTCTGATTCGGCGTAGGCGGTCGCGTTCGCTTTGGGCGCGGCCGTGGACCTGCACCCATTCCATTTCTGGCCATTAGGAGATTTCATGACCGCATTTTCTAGCGCCGTGGCGCTGTTGTTTGCTGCCCTGCCCTGCCAAGCCGAGCCGGCCTTTGCTCCGACGCATGATCCGCATCTGGACGCACCGTCCGCGGAGCCTGACGGCCCTGCCTTCACCGCGCTGCTGCAATGCGCCAGCGCCCAGGGGAAGATGGGCTACAAGCTGACCCTGGAAGGGGCCAAGCCGTTTGCTCCACTATGGATGGAGCTGGTTTCCGGCGAGGGATTCACCTCGGCCCAATGCGCCCGCGCGGATGCCCACGGACGCTTCGAACGCACGCTGCGCGGAATCGACGCGTTGGGCGCGCTTTCCCTGCGCGCCGCCGGGATCGACGAGCGCGGCGCGCTGGCGTTGGCGTTCACGGGTGTCGGTCCCCACGCCGCCGCCAAGCACGCGCCGTATCAATCGGGGAAAATAGTGGTCTCCGAAATCATGAAGGATCCCAAATTCGTCAGCGATACGTCGGGTGAGTGGATCGAGGTCGTCAACCGCACCAACCAGGCCATCGATTTGGAGGGCTGGATGATGGACGACGGCGGCAGCGATCAGCACACGATTCAGAACGGCGGCCAAGGTGTGTGGCTCGCGCCCGGTGCGCACGCGGTGCTCGCGCGCAATGGGAACCTCGCGCTCAACGGAGGCGTCGCGGCCCACTACGTCTACGCGGGTTTCTCGCTGTCCAACGCTAGCGATGCCGTTCGTTTGGTGGAACCGTCCGGCGTAG
This sequence comes from Planctomycetota bacterium, assembly GCA_021730845.1. Taxonomy (GTDB): domain Bacteria; phylum Planctomycetota; class UBA1135; order UBA1135; genus JAKFYL01. Next base: position 7,236 of record JAKFYL010000231.1, read on the forward strand.
TCTCGGATGCGGTCGAGTACGACGACGGAATCTTCTGGCCGGATACTCCGGGCGCGTCCTTGAACCTGGCCTGGCAAAAAGTAAACGCCAAGGACAACGACGACCCGAACTCTTGGTGCGATGGATCCGCGATTTGGTTTGCCGGCAACCCGGACCTTGGTTCGCCCGGCCTCGTCAATCCCACTTGCCCGTAGCCTCGATCGGGGGCAAGGCCGCAGTCGTCCGCTTTGGTTTCGCGGCCCACACGCGTGGGCCAAAGGAGCCAAAGCGAACGCACCCGTTCTAGAAGGCGCTTGCTAACGCGCGCCACTAGCTTGCTCGCCGAGGGCCTACTGGGCCTGGGATGCCCTTGCGGGGTACTATCCACGCATGAAGTGGATGATCATTGCCCTGCTTGCGCTGGCCGGCGCCTGCAACCAACAGTCCCAGGAAGGAAATTCCAAGCAAGGCCCGGGGGCCGTGGAAAAATCCGGCGAACGCGTGGCGGTGAAGCGCTATCACGACGCGCAAAAGACCATGCTACGCGAGGAGGGCGTCGAAGTTCGAGGTCTGAAGGAAGACCTCTGGCGCACGTACTACGAAGGCGGTCAAGTCAACGAAGAGGGGGCTTACCACTTCGATCTGCCGGAAGGTCTCTGGAAAGGCTGGCATCCAAACGGAAAGCAGCGCTACGAAGGCGCCTTCAAGGCCGGCCAGCGCCAAGGACTTTGGAAGACCTGGCACGACACGGGCATTCTGGCGACGGAGGGCGAAGTCCAGGGCGGCAAGCAGCAAGGGATCTGGACGACCTGGTCGACCACGGGCAAGAAAATCGAAGAGGCCACCTTTCAGAACGGGCTCGTCGAGGGCCCTTTCCGCCAGTGGCACGAAAATGGCCAACTGGCTCTAGAGACGAACTACGTGGCCGGCCAATCCGACGGCCCTTGGGCGGAATGGCACGAAAATGGCGCCGCGCGTACCAAGGGCCAGACCGTCAAGGGGGTGCGAATCGGCAAGTGGGTCAGTCATCACCCAAGCGGCCAGCAAGCCGAGGAGGGCGAGTACGACCAAGGCGCCCAACACGGCAATTGGCGCAGCTGGTACGAGGACGGGAAGCCGGAAAAAGAAGGCTCCTTGGCTCACGGTCTCAAACAAGGCCTGTGGACTACTTGGTTTCCATCCGGAGCCAAGAAGACCGTCGGCGCGTTCGAGGCGGACAAATTCCAAGGGCCGTGGCAGATCTTCTTCGAGAACGGTGCGATCAAGGAACAAGGCAGCCATGAGGCCGGACTTCAGACGGGCGAATGGAGCATGTACTTTAGCAACAGCCAGCTCAACGCGCGCGGCTCGTTCCAAGCAGGCAAGCAAGACGGCCCCTGGGTATTCTACGATCGCGACGGGAACAAGGAATCCGAAGGAAAGTTCGAACTCGGCATGCAAGTCGGGGAGTGGACCGGCTACTGGCCGGGTGGTGCCAAGCGCGGGCAAGGCACCATGCAAGCAGGCAAGCGCGAAGGGGCTTGGAAGTACTGGCTCCAGGATGGCACGCCCGACGTGAAGAACTCGGGTACGTACGCCAAGGGCCAGCGCGTTTCGGACTGATCCGCGCGACTGCGCCTGCGCGCGCTACGGGTGCACTTGGACTTCTAGGCCCGTGTGCCGGTGAATTTGCCGCGCGAATGCGTGGAGTTCCTCGCTAGGCAAGGCGCGCAGCTGCGGCGCCTCGGGTTGATGGCTTTGGCGAGCCAATCCGTACAAGTGCACTCCGCGGAGCTGCGCGCCCCCTGACAGGGATTGGTGCAAGAACTCGCAGTAGCGTTCGCGCTCGCGCTCGTCCATGCTCGGACCGTCGAAGGCAAGCAGCATGGTTTGGATCCACGTCGGGCACGCTCGCGAGGCTTCGAGCAAGCGCGCCTGCACGCGCTCGGGTGCTTGGCGCGTGGAGTTCATCCGCCCAACGGCCGCTTCGCTGACTGCGTCGAGTTTGAACCACACCCGGCCGCCGTGCCCGCCCAGGCGCTCCAGGGCCGGCCGCACTTTGGGCCGGTCCACGAGCGAGCCATTGGTGATCAGTACCAGCGGCACCGCTTGCTCCAAGCCGCGCCGGGCGCGCACGCTTAAGCCCACTTCCACCGCGGCGGCAAAGTCAGGCGAGTTGGTCGGTTCGCCGTCGCCGGAAAAGGCGATGTCGCCAACGCGCAGCGTCGGGCCCTCTGTCACCCCAGGCGAGTTTGCGCCGCTGGAGCGCTCGAGCTCGGCCTCGAGCTCGCGCTCCAGGAGCCCTAAGTCGATGGCTGGACCTACACCCAGTTGCAAGCCGGGGACTTGGCAGTACACGCAGCGCCAGTTGCAGGCCTTGTTGGGATGCAGATTGATCCCGACCGAGACGCCCCCAGTTCGGCGCGAGAGCACCGAGTACACATAGGTCCATCCTGATCGTTCGCGTGGATGATCCTTGGTGGAAAGCGCCATGAGCGTGCCCAGCCACCAGCGTATCATTCCCACGATCCAGCGGCCGCGCAGGCAGAGGCACACTTCTCATGAGCGAATACGTTTTGGGCACCGCGGCAGCGGAACTGGCACGGCTCGAGTTTCAGCAGGAAGTTTGGGGACAGATCAGCGCCGACTTCCTCGATCGCTTGGACCTGCTTCCGGGCGCCTGGGCCCTGGAGCTTGGCACGGGGCCGGGCCTCATGTTGCCCTGCTTGCGCCGCAAGGTCGGCCCGCGCGGCCGCGTGCTGGCCTTGGATCAGTCCCCAGCATGGCGCAGCCAACTGGAGCGGGTCATTGCCCAAGGGGGGCCCGGCGAAGTGGAAATCACCGTGCAACGCGTGGAAGACTTCGAGCCCGAGCCGGAGTCGTTCGACCTCATTTTCGCGCGCTGGCTGTTCTGCTACTTGCCGGATCCGCGGTCCGTGGTGGCGCGCATGGCGCGAGCGCTCAAGCCGGGAGGCACGCTAGCGATCCAGGACTACAACCACGAGGGCCTATCCCTTTTTCCAGAGTGCGAGTCGTTCGCCGCGGTCGTTCAGGCCACGCGCGCCATGCACCAGCACAGCGGCGGGGACGTGTGGATCGCCGCGCGCATCCCGCAGTTGTTTCGTGAGGCAGGGTTGGAACTGGTGGAGTATCGCCCGCACGTGCTCGCCGGCACTCCTCTTTCGCCCGCCTACCGCTGGGCCGATGCGTTCTTCACCTTGCACGCCCAAAGCATGCACGAACTGGGTCTGGTCAGCGCCTCGGTTCTCGCTCGTTTCCGCCAGGACTGGGCTAAGCGCAAAGCGGAACCCAGCAGTGTTTTCTTTTCGCCGATCCTGGTCGATTGCGCCGGCAGGAAGCAAGGCGGCGGCCGCCGCGAACGAGTTTCGCGGCCGGCCTAGGCCTACTGCACGCCGAACAGCTCCTGGCCGTACTTGGACTTGCGGAATTCGGCGAATTCGTTGGTGCTCGTCCATTCCTGGAGTTTGGCCGCCGAGACTTGGACCTTGCGCAGCCAGTCGGCGACGTCCTTGAAGCGACCCTTGCGCGCGTAGGCGCGCGCCAACCCCAAGGGCACCTCGGTTTTGACTTCGTAGTCGGATTTGGCCAGACCGATGGCCTCCTTGAAATCCTTGATGGCTAGGTCGGCGTCGTTCATGCGCAGATACAACTCCGCGCGCCGCGTCCAAGCGGAAGGCTGCCGCGGATTGTTTTCTACGTCCTTGTCGTAGCTCACGAGTACGTCGCGCCGCGCCGCGCGATCCCCCGCGCGCGCCAAGGCCACTTGAACCGCTTCCTTGAGCAGCGGGTCGCTGGTCACGTCCCAGCGTTCCATGGCGCGGCGCACATCCGCGGGGCTCGCCTGGGAGAATTCGCCCAAGCTTTCGAGAATGTCGAGCTTGGCTTTGCGATCGGTCGGCGCCTGCATGGCCACGGCCACCAGTGCGAGCACGTCCTTGGGGCTGACTTGGGCGGCCACGGAGCGAAAGTACAGCAGCAGCGAGGGGGCGTAGCGCGGAGCCAGCTCAGGATCGAACAACAACTTGCGCACGGCCGGGGTCGCGCTGGCGACGGCTGCTTGTCCCAGTGCGAGCAACGCGCTTTGCACTAGGCCCGAATCCTTGGCTGACAGCAAACCGTCGACGAATTCCAAATTGCCGCCGTCCAGCGCCAGCAAGCGCGCAAGAAACGTTGCGCGTACCTCCTCCTCGGATTCGAGCTTGGCACCACGCCACTTGGCATCGAAGATGGCGTGCATGCGCGCAATCTGATCGGGGCCCGGCGAGGCCGCGGAAAGTACTTCGAGAATGGCCGCGACTCCGGCCGGACTCGACTGTTCCAGCAGCGCCAGCAATCGGGCCACGTGGGCCGACAGTTCCATGCGCGTCAGGGCGCTCGCACACAGTTGCGCCCGACTGCGCGCAGTGAGATCGGGGTTCAGGCCGGGATCCAGGTTTTGGATCAGCCGGCCGGCAGCCGCTGCGCCGAGCCCGGCTAGGTCAGCCGCCAAGGATTCACGCAAGGTCTTGGGGATCGGCTGGGCGGTCGCGTCGTGACGGTCGAACAGGGCCTGGACCTTCTGGCTCGATGCCTGCTCGAGCTGGGCCTGCTGCTGGCGCGCGCGCTCGAGCAATTCCTCCAGACTCTGGGCCGCGCCCGAAGGCCAAACCAGCAACCATGCACACACCCAAGGCAGCACACCTGGCATGGTAGTGCGCGGACCGGCCGCGCGCGAGGCGCACGCGCTACCCGGCGTACGCGCTCGCCGGCTAGCCCGCGCGCCGGGGCCGGGGGATCAAAACCACGCGCGCCCGACCCGGGCGAGTATCCGCCGGCGCTTGGTCGCCGGGCGACCGCGGCTGGGCGCCGGAGCGGGCCTGGAAGCGTCGACCGGCCAAGGCCGGAACGGGCGCTTTGCCATAGATGACTTGCAGTCGAGCACGGTGACGAAAGACCCAGGAAAGCATGCAGCGTGCCGCTTTCGACCAGCGCGCGGCCCTTGGTGGAGGGCGGGAGGGTTTTCCGCGCCTGTTTGACGAACCCTTACTGCGGGCGCTTGGAAGGACCTTCTCCACACCGAGCGCGCAAATTCTTCTACTCTCTGGCAACGAGCTCGAGCTCTTGCAACTCGCCTGCGAGCGAGCGCCGCACCATGAACCCCTCCACGCATCCGCATCCCAGCCCGCCGCGCGAAGCGCTCGATTTCGACGTGCTGGTCGTCGGCGCTGGTCACGCGGGCATCGAAGCGGCCCTGGCCAGCGCGCGCCTGGGCGCGCGCACGGGTCTGATCAGCTTGCGCGCCGACCGCGTGGGGGAGATGAGCTGCAATCCGGCCATCGGCGGCCTGGGCAAGGGCCAGCTGGTGCGCGAAGTCGACGCGCTGGGCGGCGCCATGGGGCGGTTGGCGGACGCCACGGGAATCCAATTCCGGATGCTGGGCGGCAGCAAGGGTGCGGCTGCGCAAGGTCCGCGCTGCCAGTCGGATCGGCACCTGTATCGAGAGGCCGCCACGGCCTTGGTTCACGGGCAAAGCGGGCTGGTTTGCATCGAAGGTTCCGCGGAGCGCTTCTTGACGGCCACCGGAACACGGGCCTCACGCATCGTGGGTTTGGTGCTCGCGGACGGCCGCCAATATTCGGCCAAGGCCGTGGTCGTGACCACAGGCACGTTCCTGCGCGCCATCATGCATACAGGCACCGAGCAAAAGCGCGGTGGACGCGCGGGTGAAGAATCGGCCGAGGGCTTGGCGCGCGATCTGCTGCGCCTGGGCTTGCGGCTGGGAAGGCTCAAGACCGGCACACCGCCGCGGCTGGCGCAGGACAGCATCGACTGGACCGGGCTCGAGCTGCAGCTTGGCGACGAGCAACCGTTGCCGTTTTCGTTCGCGACCTCGATGGCGGGATTTCCGGCCTTGCCACAGCTGGCCTGCGCCGTGACGTGGACCAACGCGAGCACGCACGCGTGGATCCGCGAGCACATCCATCTGGCGCCGATGTATGCCGGACGCATCCAGGGCGTTGGGCCGCGCTATTGCCCTTCGGTGGAAGACAAAGTCATGCGCTTTGCCGACAAAGAGCGCCACCAGGTGTTCCTGGAACCGGAGGGACTCTCGACCGACGTGGTGTACGTCAATGGAATCTCGACCTCGCTGCCGGCGCCCGTGCAGGAAGCTTTCGTGCGCACCGTTGCCGGACTGGAGCGAGCGCGATTCTTGCGCCACGGGTACGCGGTCGAATACGACTTCGTGCTGCCGGCGCAACTGGATCACACTTTGGCTGTCGAAAAAGTTGCGGGACTTTTTCTAGCCGGCCAGATCAACGGGACCTCGGGTTACGAGGAGGCCGCCGCCCAGGGCTTGGTGGCCGGCGCCAACGCCGCGCTGTGGATCCAAGACCGCGAGCCGTTCGTGCTCGCGCGCCACCAAGCCGTAATCGGAGTGCTGGTCGACGATTTGGTGATCAGCCAGCCCAGCGAGCCCTACCGGATGTTCACCAGTCGCTGCGAGCATCGGCTGTTCTTGAGGCAAGACAACGCGGACCGGCGCCTGACGCGGGCGGCGCACGCGCTCGGACTGACAAGTGATGCAGCGCTGGAGCGCGTGCAGCACAAGGAAGCGCGCCTACACGAGGCGCGCGCGCTGCTAAGCCAGCTGCGCGAAAGCCAAGGCCTCGGCAAGCCGCTGCTGGAAGTGCTCAAACGCCCCGACGTGCATTGGTGTGACCTGGAACGCGAGCATCCACAGCTGACACGACTGGGGCTGGACACGCAAACAGCCCAGGCCCTCGAGGTCGACGTCAAGTACGCCGGCTACATCGATCACGAGCTCGAACACATCGAGCGCATCAAGCGCCAGGAATACCTCGAGATACCCACGGGCTTCGATTTCTTGTCGATCGAAGGCCTGGCCAGCGAAGCGCGTTCCAAACTGGATCAACTGCGGCCGCGCACGCTGGGGGCCGCGGGGCGCATCGCCGGTGTCCGCCCGCCCGACGTGGCCCTGCTAGCCATGCACGTCGAGCGCCGCCGCCGCACCGCCTCGCGCTAGGTTCCGCGGCGCAGGATCACCGTCTTGACGGTGGTGAACAGGATCGAGAGGTCGAACAGGACGGACTTGTTCTTGATGTAGAACAAATCGTACTGGAGCTTCTGCATCGCATCCGCGACCGTGTTGCCGTAGGGGTAGTTGATCTGCGCCCAACCGGTCAATCCGGGCTTTACGATGTGACGTTGGTTGTAGTAGGGGATCTGTTCGGTGAGATCGGACACGAATACGGGACGTTCGGGCCGCGGGCCAATCAGAGACATGTCGCCGGCCAACACGTTGATCAGTTGGGGCAGCTCATCCAGCCGGGTCTTGCGCAAGAACCGGCCCACGCGCGTGATGCGCGGATCGTCTTTCTGGGCCCAGACGGGGCCGGACTTGGATTCCGCGTCGCTGCGCATGCTACGGAATTTGAGCAGCGTGAACGGTTTGCCGTTGAGGCCTACGCGCTCTTGCGCGAACAGAACCGAGCCCTTGGAGTCCAGACGCACGGCGAGTGCGCTCAGCAGCATCAAGGGAATGGCCAGCACCATCATGATCGACGCTAGCACGACGTCGAATGCGCGTTTGGCCAAATCGCCGCGCATCGAGCGTCCAAAGCCGTCGTTGAAAATGAGGTACGACGGGCGCAAGGCCTCGACTGCGATCTTTCCGGTGATGTCCTCGTAAAGTGCTTCGCGCTCCTTGACGATGATTCCCGCCAAGCGGCAGCGCAACAACTCCTCCGTGGGGAGATGTCGGCGTCGGTCCTCCAGCGCGACGCAAACCAGGTCGATGCCCATTTCTTCGACCAGCTCGAACAAGCGCTGACCGGGGGCGAGTTGCAAGACTTTCGGACCCTGGCGATCCCGCGGCAGCTGGGGTTCCGCCGTGGCGATGGAAGCTTTGGCCCACACGGCCGTGCTGGTCACGGCTTCGGCCGCGGTTTGGGCGCCTTCCCGCGCGCGCGCGGTCTCGCGGCGACCCTCCGCGCGACGCTCGGGCCGCGCCATGGTGACCTCGCTGGAGGCGGCCACGCGCTGCGCCAGCAAACCGTCCTCGCCCAAGATGGCCACGGCCTCGTAACCCGATTCGGTGTGAGCCAACATCTGGGCCGCTAGGCTCTGCGCCCCTTCGCCGGAACCCAGGATCAGCACGCGCTGGTTGAAATTGAAGCGTCGCAGCGTGAAGTGAAACAGACTGCGCCAAAAGTACAGCAGCGTGAACGTGACGAGCATGGTCATGACCAAGCTCTGCACCAACTGCGAGGTCGTCAGGCCGGGGAAGTCCAGCACGTGCTCCAGGTGCCACAATCGCGTCAGCAAGACCGTTGCGAAAGCCAGACCCATGGCCGCGGCACTGGAAGTCACGAAGCGCGAGGCGCGGTCGTAGCGCGAGCTGGAAATGCGAAACTCGTACAGCTCGTTGAAGGCCAGCGCGACCTGGGACAAGGCGGCCAAGATGGCGGCCGAAATCAGGCTGCGCGCCCAGGCCGTCTCCAGGTCCATGCCCTGGCGCACCAATTGCTCCAGCACCGCGGTGGAGGGGTTCAGCAGGTGGGCGCTCAGGCCGATCGCCAAGGCGAGGGCCAGGATCACGAACTCACTGAGCACCAAGAGCGCCCGGCGAGCCGGCAAGTAATGACGAAAAACGCGCAACATGTACGAAGGGATCCCCGCGGATCTTTTCGGAGCGATTCCCCAGCCCGCCCAAGGCCGCCGGCGGCGGTTCTTGGATCGTGGCCGGCGGCCCATCCAACGATGCGAGGCTGTGCCGGCTCCAGGCCAGCGGGATTCTGGCGAAGCAGGCAGCATCGCCTTCCCCAGGCAAGGCGTCCAGCCTAATCGTCCCGAACTTGGGATGGCATCCCGACGAAGGTCGGCCCGCGCCCTTCCTGGCTACGAACTAGGGCCCTTTTCGCCCAGCCCGCCCGCGCCACAAAAGGTGCCATTCCACGCACGGGCTCGCCGCGCCCTGCCAAGTCACGCTGACCTGCACCAGTCGCAGGCAGGCGACATCGTCGAACGACGGCGCCAGGCCAGCGAGGGCGCGGCGCAGGCGCGCTGCTTGGCGCCGCGTGAGGTGGCGCTTGGGATCGAATTGCGTCCGGCCGTCAGCCGCGCGCGTGCCGGACTTGACTTCGAAGATGGCCAGCTCGGTTCCCCGGCGCGCGAGCACGTCCACTTCGGCCCAGCGCGTGCGCAGGCGCTGTTCCAACACCTTCCAGCCACGGCCGGTCAGCTCGCGCGCCACCAAATCTTCGGCGGCGCGCGCGCGATGGTTCAGTGCTTGGAAGCGGGTTTCGTCTCGGGCTTGCTCTCGTCCGCGAGCACGGACTGGATGGCTGCTCGGTTGAACTTCATGCGCACGCCCTCGTCCACTTGCAGCATCACCAAGTCGTCCTGGATCGAGGCAATCGTGCCGTGCAATCCGCCGCTGGTCACGACTCGATCGCCCTTCTTGATGGCTTGCAGCATCTGCTCGCGCAGCTTGCGTTGCTTTCGTTCCGGACCGATCAGCACGAAATAGAACACGCCCACCACGAGCAGGATCGGGATCATGCTCGTGAACAGGTTCCCGCCCGGAGCCGCAGTGGGAGCTCCGCCCGCCGGAGCGCTGCTTGCCCCGGTCGGACTGCCTTCCTGCAGCGGCGCCAGGGCCAGCATCGCAGGCGTGGACAGGTCGAGGATCAAGGGAGCAGCGAACAGCGGATGTGTCATGGGCAACGAAAGAGGGAGCGCGGACGCGCAACTTGGCCGCAGCCAAGATCGCTTGGACCGCGGAGCGTAGCTCGCGCAGCGCTCGGATCCAACCGGTTGGCCAAACGGCCGGCCAACCGACCGGCCCAGCACAGCCAAGCCGCATCGCCCGCACGTGCCCGTTGCATGCGCGCCCCGGGCTCCCGGGTGGACCTTGGGGCTTTGGGCTTGCGCCTGTAGGGGCCGTTCGCGCATCTTCGATGGGCTTGAGCGAGCCCGAACGATTGGTCGTTGCGATGAGCGGCGGAGTGGATAGCTCCGTCGCTGCGCTCTTGCTGCAACAACAGGGCTTCGATTTGGTCGGTCTGTTCATGCGCAATGGCGTGCATGTGGCCAGCGGGGAGGAGGTCAAGAAGTCCTGCTGCTCCGTCAGCGACGCACGGGACGCGCGCATGGTTGCAGGCAGTTTGGGAATTCCATTCCAGGCCGTGGATCTCAAGCAGGAATTCAAGGAAGTCATCGCTTACTTCCTGCGGCAGTATTCCCAAGGCCTGACGCCCAATCCTTGCGCCGTATGCAATCGCGACCTGAAATTCCACCGCTTGCTGGCGTTCGCTCGCGAACTGGGGGCCATGGGCGTAGCCACCGGGCACTACGCCCGCCGCGACACCTGGGCCGGCCGGGTGCGTTTGCGCCGGGCCGTCGACAAGACCAAGGACCAGTCGTACCAGATGTTTTGCGTGGCCGAGGACGATTTGGCGCGCGCCCACTTTCCGTTGGGCGAACTACACAAGAGCCAGGTGCGGGCCTTGGCTAGCGAGCATGGAATCAAAACGGCCAAGAAAGCCGACAGCCAAGAAATCTGTTTCGTGCCCACGAACAACTATCGCTCGCTGTTCGACGAGCGCGGCCTGGAGTTGCACAAAGGGCAACTGGTCGACACCGGCGGAACGGTGCTAGGCGAGCACGAGGGCATCGAGTTGTTCACGGTGGGACAGCGCCGCGGTCACGGCATCGGCGGTGGCGCTGTGCTGTACGTGGTCGAAGTCGACGCCGCGACCAGCCGCGTGGTCCTGGGGACGCGCGAGGAGTGCGGGGGCTTGCACATGCAAGTGGGCGAGTTGAACTGGATCGGTTTCGATCCGCCGCCCGGGCGCAGTTGGCGCGCGGACGTGCAAATTCGCTACCACCACACGGCGGCGCCGGCGCGCGTGACGCTGGAAGGCAACTTGGCTCAGGTCGCCTTCGATGAGCCGCAATCGTCGATCGCACCTGGGCAAGGCGCGGCCTTCTTCCAAGGCGAACAGCTCCTCGGAGGGGGTTGGATC
>JAKFYL010000388.1 GCA_021730845.1 Planctomycetota bacterium
CCGCGCGGAACAAGTCGCCAGCGAGTTCCGCGATTTGTTTGGACCGGAACACTTCTGGCTCGAACTGCAGCGCAACGGCATCGACTTGCAAACCCGCGCCAACGAGGCCATGTGGCGCTTGCACCAGCGCACTGGAATTCCGCTGGTGGCCACCAACGACATCCACTACTTGCGCCACGAGGATTGCAAAGCGCAGGACGTACTCTTGTGCATCAACACCGGCGCCAAACGCGCCGACGAAAAGCGCTTCCGCTTCGAGACGGATTCGCTGTACTTCCGCAATCGGCAGGAAATGAGCGAGATCTTCCACGACCTGCCCCAGACGCTGCAGGCGACCATGGATGTCGCCGACCAGGTCGATTTGCGTTTGGAATTCGGCAAGATCCACGTACCCCTGTTTCGCCCGGAGGATGGCGCCGACCCTGAGCAGCTGTTCGACCAATTGTGCGCACAAGGCATCGATCAGCTGTACGGATCCGGCCACGCCCAGGCGCGCGAGCGGCTCGAGCACGAAAAGCGCGTCATCCGCGAGATGGGTTTCGTGTCGTATTTCCTGATCGTGTGGGATTTGATCCGCTGGGCGCGCGAGAACGACATTCCCGTCGGCCCGGGACGGGGATCGGCCGCCGGTTCCATCGTGGCCTACGCCTTGGGCATCACGCGCGTCGATCCCCTGCGCTACGGATTGTTGTTCGAACGCTTCTTGAACAGCGCGCGCATCTCGATGCCGGATATCGACATCGACTTCTGCAAAGAGGGGCGCGAGCGCGTCTTGGACTACACGCGCCGGCGCTACGGCTCTGAAAACGTGGCCCAAATCGCCACTTTCGGCACCATGGCTTCGCGCATGGTGCTGCGGGACGTCGGGAGAGTGCTCGACATCCCGCTCAAAGAAGTCGATCGCATTGCCAAGAAGGTCCCGTCGGGACCGTCGGCGCCGAACCTGAAGGAAGCCCTGGAAGCGGACGCGGATCTTCGCGCCGTGCGCGATTCCAGCGCTCAGCTCCAGGAGTTGTTCGACATGTCGATCAAGCTCGAAGGGCTGTCGCGCAACGTGTCGACCCACGCCGCGGGCGTCGTCATCGCCGACCGCCCCATCGTGCAGTACGCGCCCCTGTGCTTGGCAGGCGAACACATAGCCACCCAGTGGCCGGCCCAGCAGCTCGAGGACCTGGGGCTGCTCAAGATGGACTACTTGGGCCTGCGCACCTTGACCATCTTGGCGCGCACCGCCACGTACCTGAGCCGCGGCGGCACGCCGCGCCCGTCCTTGGACGAGATTCCACTGACCGATGCCCCCACCTTCGCGCTGCTTTCCGCTGGCGACACGTTGGCCGTTTTCCAACTCGAATCCGAAGGCATGCGCAAGCTGCTCACGCGCCTAATGCCCGATCGTTTCGAGGACCTGATTGCGGTGCTCGCCCTGTATCGCCCGGGCCCGCTGGAATCGGGCATGATCGACATGTTCTTGCGCCGCAAGCACGGCGAGGAGCAAGCCAGCTATCCCCATCCGCGCTTGGAGCCGATCTTGGCCGAGACCTACGGCTGCATCGTGTACCAAGAGCAGGTCATGCAGATTTCCAGTGAACTGGCCGGCTTCTCGCTCAACGAAGCCGACAACTTGCGCAAGGCCATGGGCAAGAAGAAGCCCGAGATCATGGACAAGTTTTCGGCGCAATTCGTGCGCGGCGCCAAGGAACGCGGCTGCGCCGAGAAAGTCGCGCGGGAGGTTTGGGAGAACATCGTCAAGTTCGGCGGGTACGGCTTCAACAAGTCGCACTCCACGGCCTACGCGTTGATCACGTACCAGACAGCCTTCCTCAAAGCCAACCATCGGCGTGAGTTCCTGGCCGCCAACTTGTCCTGCGAAATGGAATCGTCCGACAAAATCAAGTCGATCCTGGAAGACGCACGGCGCGCAGGGATCGCCGTGCTGCCGCCGGATGTGCGCCAGTCCGATTGGGAGTTCACACCCGAAGGAGTTGGAATTCGCTACGGACTGGGAGCCATCAAGGGCACCGGCTCACGCGCCATCGAGGCGCTCCTGCAAACCCGGCGCGAACTGCAAGAGCGCGGCGCCAAACTCGGCTTGCACGAGTTGTGCCAGGCCACGGATCCGGCGCTGATGCCCAAGCTGTGTTGGGAAGCGCTCATCAAGGCCGGGTGCTTCGATTCGACCGGCCATGACCGCGGCTCGGTCATGGCGGCCTTGAATCGGGCCATGGCCGAGTCCGTGCGCGCCGCTAGCGACAAGAAAGCCGGCCAGCGTTCCATGTTCGACTTGGGGACCGCAAGCGCCCCAGCTCGAGCCGATGACGGCATCGACGTTGCGGCACGCTGGACCAAGGCTGAAATGTTGAAGGCCGAGAAGGAAGCTCTGGGCTTCTACATGAGCGGACATCCGCTCGAGGACCGCGCGGCCCTGCTAGCCTTGTTCTCGTCGTGTTCGATCGCGGCGCTGTCCGAACGTAGCGCGGGCAGTGAAGTGCTAGCGGCGGGCATGATCGCCGACTTGGAGGAACGCCAAGTCAAATCCGGGCCTCACGCCGGGAAAAAGATGGCCCGCTTCCGCTTGGAAGACCTGTCCGGGTCGATCCCAGCGGTTTGCTTTCCGCGCACGTTCGAAGCTTGCCGCGCGGCCATTGCCGAAGACGCCGTGGTCATCCTGCGCGCACGCTTGGAGGAGAATTCCGATGGTCCGGGACTCGTGCCCGAAGAAATCCTCAGCCTGGCCGACGCGCTGCGTCGATTCGAAGGAGTCTTGGTCGTAAGCGTGCAGCCCGAAGACGCGGCGTTCTTGCCCAATCTGCGCGCTTTGCTGACACGTCATCCTGGCAAACGCTCCGTGTGGCTGCGCATCCACGGCGCGGACGGCCTGCAACGCAAACTGCGACTGGGCGCAAGCTTGAGCGTCGCGCTGTCGCTAGACCTCACGGCCGAGATCGAACGTCTGCTGGGCAAGGGTCGCGTGGCCCTGGCCAGGGCCTGACACAAACCAGGCCCGCGGCGCTGCTACTCGCCCCCCGCGCGAAGAGTGCTACTTGGCGCCGGCCTTGGCCTTCTTGGCGGCGGGCTTCTTGGTCGCTGCTGCGCCGACCGTCTCGGTCGAGGCCTTGGTCTCGCCCTCCGTTTCGGACTTGGGCGTCTTGACCACGAACTCGATCAGTGCTTGCTCGCCTTGGTCCCCCACCCGGCGCTTGGCCAGTTTCAAGATGCGCGTGTATCCGCCTGCGCGCTCGGCAAAACGTGGCCCTAGAATCTCGAACAGCTTGGTGACCGCCGCTTTGTCGCGCAACCGGGAGAACGCCAAACGACGTCGATGCAGGCTTGGATCACGCGCCAGCGTGACCAGCTTTTCGACGAACGGGCGCAGGTTCTTGGCCTTGGGGACGGTAGTTACGATCCGCTCGTGCTCGATCAACGAGCAAGCCATGTTGCGAGCCATCGCGGTGCGGTGACTCGAGGTTCGAGAGAGGTGATTGCCGGCTTTGCGGTGACGCATGAGGTACCTCGCACGTGGTGCGCGGGATGGATGATCGAAGAAGTGCGGTTTTCTAGTCCTAGACGCTCATGCCCAAGCTGAGGCCGTGCTCGGCGAGCTTGGCCACGATCTCGGTCAGGCTGGTCTTGCCCAAGTTCTTGAGGTTGATGACGTCGTTCTCGGACATGGTCACCAGTTCACGCAGGGTGGTGATATTGGCGCCGTCCAAGCAATTGCGCGCGCGAACCGATAGCTCCAGGTCCGAAATCGGACGGGCCAAGAAGGCCGTCAGTTTGGAATTGTCGCGATTTCGATCCGCGGGCACGGAGGTCGAAGGATCCTCGGCCACCAAGCTGTCATCGCGGCTGGACTCGAACAAGATGAATGGGTTGAGGTGTTTGCGGTAGATCTTGGCGGCTTCGACGAGCGCCAATTCCGGCTGCACCGTGCCGTCGGTCCACACTTCCATGATCAAACGATCGTAGTTGGTGAACTTGCCAACGCGCGTGGCTTCGACGCCGTAGCGCACGCGCAACACGGGCGAGTAAATCGAGTCGACCGGAATCGTGCCCAATTGCTGGCGATCCGAACGATTGTCTTCCGAGGGTACGTATCCGCGACCGCGCCTAACGTCGAGTTCCATCTCGAACTGCACGTCGCCGGTCAAGGTAGCCAAAACCAGGTCCCCATTGACCACGCGCGCGTCGCCCGGGCAGGTGACATCGCTGCCGGTAACCGGCCCCTTGCCCTTGCGCTGGATCTTGGCCGTGAACGGCTCGGAGCCCTCGTAGCTAAAGCGCAGTTTCTTGAGGTTGAGGACGATGTCGGTCACGTCTTCCAAGACGCCCGGGATGGAGTCGAACTCGTGAGTGGCCCCGGTGATGCGCGCGGCAGTGACCGCCGTGCCTTCAATGGAGGACAGCAGCACGCGCCGCAGGCCGTTTCCGATCGTGTGCCCCAATCCTTGCTCGAAAGGCTCGACGGTGAAACGTCCGTACTCCCGGGTCAGAGTGTCCCTATCCGGTTGTACCTTGCTAGGCAGCTCGAAATTGCGCCAACGAATTCTCATGAGGAAGATCGGGTTGGAGGACTAGGCAGGGCAGATTACTTCGAGCACAGCTCGATGATGAGCTGCTCTTGGATCGGGTGCGGAACGTCTTCGCGCTTGGGAATGGCAACGACCCGCGAGGTCAGCGTATTGCGGTTCACTTCGAGCCACGCAGGGACCGTCTGGGACTTGTTCACTTCCTGGGCCTCGTTGACCATTTTGCGCGTGTTTTCCTTCTGGCGCGGAGCGACTACGTCACCCGGGCGCACGGAGTACGAAACCACGTCGACCCACTTGCCGTTGACGGTGAAGTGGCCGTGATTGATGAGTTGCCGCGCATGGTTGCGGGACAATGCGAAGCCCGAGGCCAAAACTACGTTGTCCAAGCGGCGCTCGAGCAGCGACATCAAGCTCTCGCCGGTGTTGCCCTTGAGGCGCTCGGCTTCCTTGAAATACAGGCTGAACTGACGCTCGACGACACCGTAGATGCGCTTGAGCTTCTGCTTCTCGCGCACACGCACGCCGTAGTCGGTGATCTTGGCCCGCTTCTGGGCGTGAACGCCCGGGGGGTAATCGCGGCGCGATACAGCGCATTTTTCACTGAAGCATCGCTGTCCCTTGAGGAACAGCTTCATGCCCTCGCGGCGGCAGAGCTTGCACTTGTTTCCGATGTAACGTGACATGGATAATGTAGGTGGCTGGATGTGGGCTGGGGCTGGTTAGACGCGACGCTTCTTGCGCGCGCGGCAACCGTTGTGCGGCATGGGAGTCACGTCCTCGATGGACAACACGTTGAGCCCCGAATTCGACAAGGCGCGCACAGCCGACTCGCGGCCGGAACCCGCTCCGCGCACCTTGACTTCGACTTCCTTGACGCCGTGGCGCATGGCGATTTGAGCGGCGTGCTCGCCGGCCCGCTGGGCCGCGAAGGGCGTGCTCTTGCGCGTGCCCTTGAAGCCCACGATGCCCGCCGAACCGACGCCCAGGACTTCGCCCGCGGGCGTCGCGATGGTCACGTGTGTGTTGTTGAAGGAAGACTTCACGTGGGCGATCGCCCGCGCGATGTGGCGCTTGATCTTCTTCTTGGCCGGCTTGGCGGCGGGTGCTGCTGTTTGCTCTTTGCTCATATTCGATGCACTGGTGAGGCGTGATGTCGCGGCAAATGTGCCTCGATTACTTCATTCCCTTGACGGACTTCTTGCCGGCCACGGTCTTGCGCGGACCCTTGCGCGTGCGAGCGTTGGTGCGCGTGCGCTGGCCGCGCACGGGCAGGCTGCGCCGATGGCGCATGCCGCGGTAGCAGCCGATGTCGCGCAAGCGGTTGATGCTGGACGCGATTTGGCGCCTGAGCACACCCTCGGCGGCGTAGTTCTTTTGGATATGGGTCGCGATGGCTGTGATCTGGTCTTCGTTCAGATCCCGGGCCTTGAGGCCGCGGTCCATGCCGAGCGCGTCGCAGACTTTGCCTGCCGTCGTGTGGCCGATGCCGTACACGTACGTCAGCGCGATCTCGAGTCGCTTGTTGTTGGGGATGTCGACGCCTAGGAGACGGGGCATTGGATTTGGATTTCCTGCTGGAGACGGTGGAGTGGCCGGCCCGGAGCGACTAGCGCCCCTGCCGTTGTTTGTGGTTGGGATCTTTCTTGCAGATCACGCGCACGATGCCTCGGCGCCGGACGATCTTGCAGTCGGTGCACATGCGCCGAACGCTGCTGCGGACCTTCATACCTTGTCTCTCCGTTTGCGCTCGCCGCGGTAGATGATGCGGCCTTTGGTCAAGTCGTAAGGGGACATTTCCACGGTGATTTTGTCGCCGGGGAGAATTCGAATGTAGTGCATGCGCATCTTGCCGCTGACGTGGGCCAAGATCTGGTGGCCGGACGGCAGTTTGGCGCGAAAGCGCGCGTTGGGCAGGGATTCCGTAACCACGGCTTCCACGGTAATGGGTTCTTCCTTGGACATGGGCTAGCCAGCCTTCTTGTTCTGGGCCCAACCAAGGATCGCTTCGAACACTCGGTCCGGCGGCAAGTTGCCGTCGACCCGCGTGAGAAGACCGCGTTGGCTGTAAAAAACGGAAACCGGCGCCGTTTGTTCGCGATACACGGAAAGGCGCTTGCGCACGACATCGGCTTGGTCGTCCGCGCGCTGCACCAGAGCGCCGCCGCACGCGTCGCACACGTCGGGTTTTGCGGGCGGCAGGCTGACGGTGTGGAAGCTGGCGTTGCACTTGGGGCAAGTCCTGCGGCCGCTGATGCGCGCCACGAGAACTTCGTCCGGCACCGCGATCTCGATCGCGCGCTGGCGCCAGGGCGGGGCAATGCGCCGCTCGAGCGCTTGGGCTTGTGCCACCGTCCGAGGAAAGCCGTCCAGCAAATAGCCTTTTTCGCAGTCGGGCTTGGACACGCGGTCGAAGAGCATGTCGATGACCAGGTCGTCGGGCACGAGCTGGCCGGATTCCATGTAGCCTTTGGCCGCGCGCCCCAAACTCGAGTTGGCGCTCAGGTGGCCGCGGAACAAGTCCCCAGTGGAAACATGCGCAATGCCGACCGACTTCGAAAGGCGATCGGCTTGCGTGCCCTTGCCCGCGCCAGGCGGACCGAGCAGGACGAGTACGCTGCGCTCGGTCACGACGACTTGGACTCCTTCGCCGAAGTCTCTTCCTTTTCCTTGCGCGCCCAGGCACCACCGGTGCCGCCGGAAGAGCTACCGCCGCCGGACCCGCCCTTCATGAAGCCTTCGTAGTCGCGCATGACCAGTTGCGCGTTGATCTTTTCGACGACGTCCATGGCCACACCCACGACGATCAGGATCGAGGTGCCACCTATGAAGTACACCATGCGCCCCTGCAGGCCGGTTTGGGCCGTAACGAAATTGGGCAAGATGGCGAGCACCGCCAAGAAGGCGGCCCCGGCCAGCGTGATGCGCGTCAGGCTGAAATCGATGAACTCGGCCGTCTTGGCCCCGGGTCGGATGCCCGGAATGAACGATCCGTGCTCACGCAGGTTGTTGGCGATTTCCTCCGGTTGGAACATGAGCCGGTTCCAGAAGAAGCAGAAGGCAAAAATCAACCCGACTTCCAGGACCACGTACACGAACCCCGTGGGATTTTGGAACACGCGTTCCGCTGCGCCCCAACCGATCGTCTTGAACAGCAGGCTGGGAACGACGAACAAGATCGAGGCGAAGATGATCGGCATGACGCCGGCCATGTTGACCTTGAGCGGCAAGTAGTGGCGTTGGCCGCCATACACGCGGCGACCGCGAGTCAAGCGTGCGTACTGGATCGGAATGCGGCGCGCGCCCTTGGATATGTAGACGACGACGGCCACGATGGTGATCCACAGTACGGCCAGCATGACCATGCGGCTGTAGATGTCGGGGTCGTCCTTCATGCTGCGCACGGCCGCCGGCATCTCGGCGATGATGCCCGACATGATGATCAGCGAAGCGCCGTTACCGACGCCGTACTCGGTGATCAGTTCTCCGAGCCACATGACGAACACTGAACCGGCAGTCAGCGACAGCACCACCAGCAAGAACAGCCCGATGCCGGTGTCGACATTGGGCGCGACCATTTCAGGGGTCTGCAAGAACAGACCCGTGTAGAGCAACGTCGACTGGATCAGCGCGATCGGGACGGACAGGTAGCGCGTCCACTGATTGATCTTCTTCTGGCCCGAGGCACCCTCCTTCGAGATGGCTTCGATGCGCGGATGCACTTTGGCGAGCATCGAGAAGATGATCGAAGCCGAGATGTAGGGCATGATGCCCAAAGAGAACACGGCCGTTTGCCCGATGGCGCCACCCGAAAAAGCGTTCATGACGCCAAACAGGGTGTTTTGCATGCCGGCGGCCAACTCCATGAGGAAACGCGGCGACATCCCCGGAATCGGGATTTGGAATCCGACGCGATACAGAAACAACAACGACAGCGTCAAAACGACGCGTCGTCGAGTCTCCGGGACCTTGAGGATTTGGAGGAGTCGGTTCTGCAAGGAATTGGCCTGCGGTGGGGTCTGGAGCGCCTGGGATCGCCTCTACTTGGCGTCCGTGGATTCCTCAGGCTTGGACAAGGCAATGGCCTGACCGCCGGATTGCTCGATCTTGGCTTTGGCGCTGGCAGTGAAGCGTTCGGCGCGCACCGTGAGCTTGCGCTCCAGCTTGCCATTGCCCAGCACCTTGAGGCGCGGCGCAATGGGGTTGGTCAGGCCGCGCTCGAGCACCAAGGCCAAGTCCACGACCTGCCCGTCCTCGAACACGTTCAGCTCATCCACGTTGATGATCGTGAACTCGGTCTTGAAACGGTGGTTCGTGAAGCCGCGCTTGGGCACGCGGCGGTAGATCGGCATCTGACCGCCTTCGTAGCCCGCTCGGCGAGGCGCTCCCGAGCGTTGGCCCCAACCCTTGTGGCCGCGCCCGGAGGTCTTGCCCAGACCACTGCCCACGCCGCGTCCAACACGCTTGCGATCGGTGTATCTCGTACCCTTGGCTAGCACTGTTCTTTGGTCCACTTGGGCGCTCCTATTGCATTTCCTTGCCGCGCATGCCGGCCACGGTTTCGGGGGTACGCAGCTCCGCGAGTGCGAGCAACGCCGCTTTGACGACATTGACCGGATTCGAGGACCCGAAGGACTTGGTCAAGATGTTGCGAATTCCGGCCATTTCACACACGGCTCGCACCGCCGCGCCGGCGATGATGCCCGTACCGGCGGAGGCCGGCACAAGGCGCACCAAAGCCGCGCAATACGAGGCCTGCACCTCGTGCGGAATCGAGTAATCGCCCGTCACGGGCACCCGGATCAAGTGCTTGCGCGCGTCGCGGGCGGCTTTCTCGATGGCGCTGGGAACTTGCGGAGCCTTGCCGAAGCCTAGCCCCACGATGCCGTCGCGGTTCCCGCTCACGGACAAGGCCGAAAAGGAGAAGCGGCGGCCGCCCTTGACCACCAAGGCGGTGCGATTGATGCGCACGAGCACCTCGCTCAAAGTGGGCAGTTGCTCGACTTCGGCAACGTCCAGGTACGTCAGTTCGTGGCTCATGAATGGCGAATGGGGTGAGGCTTATGAGAGAGGTGCACTAGAACTTCAAACCGCCCTCGCGAGCGGCATCGGCCAAGGCCTTGACGCGGCCGTGAAAGCGCGAGGAACCGCGGTCGAACACCACGGCCTGAATTCCGGCGTCCTTGGCCAGGCGCGCGATTTCGCGGCCGATGACCGCAGCACGCTGGGTCTTGGTTTTGCCGGTGAGTTCGGGACTCAAGGCCTTCTTGGCGGTCGTGATCGCGCACAGCGTTCGCCCGGAGGAGTCCTCGATGATCTGCGCGGCGATGTGCTTGAGGGAGCGATGCACGGACAGACGCGGCAAGGAACTGTCCTTGCGCAAGCGAGCTCGGACGTGGAACAGGCGGCGCTGGCGCCGGGCTTTTTTGGTTTCGATCGGGTTCATGGCTAGCTACCGAAAGTCTTGCCTTGCTTCTGACGGACAATTTCGCCTTTGAAGCGCACGCCTTTGCCCTTGTAGGGTTCCGGCGGGCGAGCGCGGCGCAGGCGCGCGGCGAGCTGACCGACCGCTTGGACGTCCGCGCCGGTCACCAGGATGCTGGTCGGGCTCGGGCAGGCGGCAATCACGCCCGCGGGGATCGGAACCTCGACCGGCTTGCAGTAGCCGACCACCAAGTTCACTTTGCCCTTGGCGACCGAGGCGTTCCAACCGACGCCGACGATCTCCAGTTGTTGCTCGTACCCCTTGGTCACGCCGTGGACCATGTTCTTGATGTGGGCGCGCATGGTGCCGTGGTCGATGCGTGCCTGGCGATCCTGGCGCAAGCGTTTTACGGCCACCGATTCGGCGCTCAATGCCAACTCGACGTTGGGGCTGACTTTGAGCGACAACTCGCCCTTGGGCCCCTTGACCGTGATGTCACGGGGCGAGGGCTGGGTAACTTGCACACCCTTGGGGATGGCTACCGGGAGTTTTCCGATGCGGGACATGGCGCTGTATGTGGCAGTGTTTCTGGGTTTGCTTGAAGGAGGGCCTTAGAACACCCGAGCCAAGATCTCGCCGCCGACGTTGTTCTTGCGCGCTTCCCGATCGGAGAGAATGCCCATGGGCGTAGACAGGATCTGGATACCCATTCCGCGCAGGACCTTGGACACGTCCTTGACCGAACTGTAGACGCGGCAACCAGGCTTGGAGACGCGCTCGATCGAGCGAATCACTTGCTTGCCTTCCGAGCTGTACTTCAGGGCAATCTTGAGCGAGCTGCGCGGCGTTCCCGGCACGACCTCGTAGGACTCGATGAAACCCTCGTCCAAGAGGACCTGGGCGATGGAAACTTTGGCGCGCGAAGCCGGCATCTGCAGCGACTTGGAATGGATCGCGTTGGCATTGCGTATGCGCGTCAGAAGATCGGCGATGGGATCAGTCATCATGGCGGTCGATGCTCCTTGGATGGGTATGGGCCTGGACTACCACGAGGCCTTGCGCATGCCGGGTACTTCGCCGCGCAGAGCCATGCTGCGCAAACAGATGCGGCACACCTTGAACTTCTGGTACACGGCTCGCGGCCGGCCGCAAAGCAGACAACGCGTGTACTTGCGCGTCGAAAACTTCGGCGTGAGCTTGCATTTGTTGATCAGACTGGTCTTGGCCATGGCTTATGCTCGTGTGCGGTTCCTAGGCCTTCGCGGCCGACTTTTTCTTGCCGCCGGACTCGTTGGATTCTTTGGTTTGGAAAGGCATGCCCAATTCCTTGAGCAGGGCGTGACCAAGCTCGTCATTGGCTGCCGTGGTGACGAAGGTGATGTCCATCCCCTGTTGGAACTCGACCTTGTCGAGCTCGATCTCGGGGAACACGGACTGCTCGGTGAGACCCAAGGTGTAGTTGCCTCGTCCGTCGAGCTTGTCCTTGATTCCGCGGAAGTCGCGAATACGCGGCAGTACCACCGAGATCAGTCGGTCGGCGAATTCCCACATACGGTCGTTGCGCAACGTCACCGCGCATCCGATGGGCATGCCTTCGCGCAATTTGAAGGCCGAAACCGACTCGCGCGCGCGCCGCACCATGGGCTGCTGACCGGTAATGATCGCAAGGTCCTTGGCGGCTTGGTCCACGCGCCCTTTGTTCTCCACGGCGCCCTTGACGCCCATGTTGACCACGATCTTGGTGAGCCGCGGAATGGCCATGTCGTTCTGGATGGCGAAGCGCTGCTTGAGAGCGGGCTTCACCTCCTGCATGTACTTTTGTTTGAGACGCGGGGCCATGGGATTGGGTGTGCGGCTGGGGTCTTGGAATCGATATCGAAGGCGGAGGAACTAGGACTTCTTCTTGCCCGACGCGGGCTTCTTGGCGGCGGCTTTGCTGGCTTGCGCAGGGCGCAGGTTGCTGATGTGCACGGGGAACTCGCGCTGCACGCGATCACCCTTGGGATTTTGTTGGGTCGGCTTCTTGTGGCGCCAACGCAGATTCACGCCCTGCACCACGGCCGAAGACTTGCTCGGAATCGACTCGAGCACTTCCCCGGTCTTGCCCCGGTCGTTGCCGGTCAGCACCAGTACGGTGTCACCCTTCTTGATGGCCATCACACCACCTCCTGGGCGAGCGAAATGATCTTCATGAAATTCTTTTCGCGGAGTTCGCGGGCCACGGCACCGAAAATGCGTGTGCCACGCGGATTGCCTTCTTGATCGATCAGCACGATCGCGTTGCGGTCGAAGCGCACGTAGGAGCCATCGTCTCGGCGCGCGCGATGGCGCGTGCGCACGATCACTCCCTTCACGACGGAACCCGCGCGAACTTCCGAGGACGGCAAGGCCTTTTTCACGGAGCAGACGACGATGTCGCCCAAACCCGCGTAGCGGCGCTTGGAACCGCCTAGGACCTTGATGCATTGAACTCGCTTCGCGCCGGTGTTGTCGGCGACGTCGAGGAACGTCTGCATCTGGATCATGATCTGGTTTCCTTAGGTGAAGCTTTCTAGGGGAATGGGAGGTCAGGAAACGACCGGGCTGGTTTCGGTTTCGATGGGTGCCGCGCGATCGGGGGCCGCTTGAAGCACGCTCACCAAACGCCAGCACTTCAGTTTGCTGATCGGGCGCGTGGACATGATTTCCACCAAGTCGCCCTCGCATGCGACTTCCTGCTCGTCGTGGGCGTGGTAGCTCTTGATCTTGCGCACGTACTTGCCGTACTTGGGGTGCTTGTACGTGCGCTCGACGAGCACCGTGATCGTCTTGTGCATCTTGGTGCTGGTCACCCGCCCAGTCACGGTGCGGCGCAGGTTGCGTTCGGTTTCGGTCATGATCAACGCGCTCCTTTCTTACCTGCTTGAACTGCTTGCTTGGTCTTGGCCGGTGCTTTGGCCGGTGCTTTGGCCGGCGGCTTCGAGGCGCTATTGCCCGGCACCGTCGGCGCCGCCGCCCCGCCACGCTGATGGATGACAGTCGTGACGCGCGCGATGGCGCGGCGCAACGTGCGAATGCGCGCGGGATTGGCCGAGGTCTCGGTGGCGCGACGGAAACGAATGGAGAACATCTCTTGCTTCATCTTTTCGAGGGCGGTCGCCAACTCGTCCTCGCTCTTGCCGCGAATTTCTTCGATCTTCATGTGCTGCTCTAGTTGGAAGCCAAGCGCTTGATCATCTTGACCTTGATAGGAAGCTTGTGGGCAACGCGCTTGAACGCCAGCTTGGCCTTTTCTTCGCTGACCCCGCCGATCTCGAATAGCACCGTGCCAGGCTTGACCACCGCGGCCCAAAACTCGGGCTCGCCCTTGCCACTGCCCATGCGCGTTTCCGCGGGCTTGGAGGAAACCGGCTTGTGCGGGAACACGCGAATCCAAACCTTGCCTTCGCCGCCCGTCACGCGACCTGCGGCGACACGGCCGGCTTCCAGCTGACGACCACTGATCCAGCCGGCGTCCAGGGATTGGAGTCCCCAGTCACCGAAGCTGACCGTGTGGCAACGCGTGGCGTGACCGCGCAACTTGCCGCGGAAAGCCTTGCGAAACTTGGACCTGTTGGGTTGCATCGCCATGGTGCTGCGTTCCTACGCTGTGGGGTTGCCGACTTCGGGGCGGGGCATGCGTCCGCGGCGCGGACCGCGGGGGCGTTCGCCGCCGCGCGGACCCGCGGGGCCCTGCGACTGGAAGAAATCGACTTTTTGACCGGGCTCCAAGTCGCCTTTGTAGATCCAGACCTTGACGCCGATGGTGCCGTACGTCGTCTGCGCGTTGGCCGTGCCGTAATCGATGTGCGCGCGCAACGTCGAGAGCGGCACTTGTCCTTCGCGCTCCTTGGCTTCGCGCGCCATTTCCGCGCCACCGAGGCGTCCGTTCATTTCGACCTTTACGCCCTTGGCCCCGGCCTGGATGGTCGTTTGGATGGCCTTCTTCATCGCGCGGCGGAACGCCATGCGCTTCTCCAAGGCTTCGGCGACCACTTCGGCAACCAAGGTGGCCTCGAGTTCCGGGCGTTTGATTTCACGCACGGTCAGGTGGCACGTGGTGCCACAGATTTTCTGCAGCTCTTCCTTGATCTGATCGACGCGTGCGCCCTTGCGCCCAACGAGCACACCCGGGCGAGCCGTGTGAACGATGACGTTGACCGCCTCCGACGTGCGCTCGATCTCGATGCGCGGAATGCCAGCGGCCTTGCACTCCTTGAGCACGTAGCGGCGGATGACGGCGTCTTGGACCAAGAGCCGGCCGAAGTCCTTCTTGTTCGCGTACCAACGCGAGCGCCAGGGCTCGATGGTCGACAGGCGGAAGCCTGTGGGGTGAACCTTTTGTCCCATGTGGGGTGTGCCGGGGGGCTATGGTTTGGAGGGCTTGGAGGACTTGGAGGACTTGGCGCCGGCGGCTTTGGCGGCCGTGGTTTTCGCGGCCGCGGTCTTGGCAGGCGTGCGCGCCGCGCTCTTGGTTGCGCGGGCTCGAACGTCAGGCACCCCTTCGGGTGCGGCCAGACCGATGGTCAAGTGGCTGGTCATGCGCTTGAAGGGCATGGCGCGCCCCTGCGGACCCGGCCGAAAGCGCAAGCGGCCTTGCATCATCGGGCCATCGTCGGCGCGCGCGTCCACGATGCGCAGTTGGTTCACGTTCACGCCCGCTTCTTGGTTGGCGTTGGCCATGGCCGACTGCAGCAGCTTCTTGTAGAAGACCGTGCCGCGCACCTTTTGGAATGCGAGCAGATCCAAGGCCTCGTTGACCGAACGGCCGCGGATCAAATCGGCGATGTAACGCGCCTTGCGGGCCGTGATGCGCGCAAAACGGTGGCGCGCCAAGTAGCGCGGAGCTATAGCGGATGTGGTCATGACGCGGGCGCCGAAGTGGCTTTCTCGGCTTCCTTCTTGTTGGTGTGACCGCGGAACACGCGCGTGGGCGCGAATTCTCCCAACTTGTGGCCAACCATGTCCTCGGTGACGAGCACCTTGAGGTGCGTGCGGCCGTTGTGGACCAAGAAGGTCGTGCCGACGAACTCGGGAGAAATCGTCGAACGACGCGACCAGGTTTTGATCGCGTCCTTGTGGCCGCTCTTGAGCTGGCGGTCCACTTTGCTTTGCAGCTTGGGGTCGATGTACGGCCCCTTTTTGACACTACGACTCACAGGGTTGCTCCTAGTTGCGCAGCGCGCCTAGCGCTTGTGACGGCTCCGAAGGATGAAGCGGTTGGTGGGGTGATTCTTGTTGCGCGTACGGCCGCCCTTGGAGGGCACTGCCGAGGGCGAGCACGGATGGCGTCCGCCTTTGGTGCGTCCTTCTCCCCCGCCGTGCGGGTGGTCGACAGGATTCATGGCCGTGCCACGCACTTCCGGTCGCTTGCCCATGTGGCGCTTGCGTCCGGCCTTGCCGATTTCGACGTTTTGATGGTCCAAGTTGCCGACCCGGCCGATGGTCGCGCGGCAAGTCAGGTGCACCAAGCGCAACTCGCCCGACGACATCGAGAGTACGGCAAAGCCGCCTTCCTTGGCCGTGAGTTGAGCCGCCACTCCGGCGGAACGACACATCTGGCCGCCGCGACCGGGTTTGATCTCGATGTTGTGCACTTCCAAGCCGACGGGAATCAGCTCCAGCGGCAGCGCATTGCCAACGTTCGGCTCGGCCTTGGGCCCGGACATGACCGAAGACCCTTGCGTCAGGCCCAAGGGCGCGAGGATGTAGCGCTTCTCGCCGTCGGCGTAGGAGAGCAGGGCAATGTTCGCGGAACGGTTGGGGTCGTACTCGATCGACGCAACCTTGGCCGGCACGCCGTCCTTGTCGCGCAGGAAGTCCACCATGCGGTACTTGCGGCGGTGGCCGCCCCCGCGGTGACGCGTGGTCAAGTGACCGTTGTTGTTGCGACCGCCGGTCTTGCGCAGGCCGACCAGCAGGCTCTTCTCGGGCTGAACACCTTTGGTCAGCTCGGCAAAGTCCAGCACGCTGCCGTGGCGGCGGCCGGCCGAGGTCGGTTTGTAGGTCTTGATTCCCATGATTCTGAGGTGACGTGGAGGTGCGCTGCTTGCGGGTCGGTGTACGGTCCTAGAGGATTTCGATCGTCTGGCCTTCAGCCAGAGTCACCATGGCGCGCTTGTGGATTTGGGTTTGGCCTTGAATCCAGCCGCGGCGCAAGCCCTTGGGATGCGAGCGGGCCGTGTTCACGCCCGTGACCTTCACCGAGAACAGGCGCTCGACGGCTTGACGGATCTCGACCTTGTTGGCGTTCACGGGCACTTGAAAGTGATAGGCATTGCGCCGGCCTTGATCGTCGGTCGCTTTTTCTGTGATCACCGGCTTTTGGATGATCTGGTAGCAACGGTCCAAGGAAGTCACAGCGGGCCTTTGGGTTTGGATGCCAGGGGGTAGAAAAGGGAATCGAGGAGGTTGGTGGCGGGAGTTCTTAGGTCCTAGGCCTGTTTCGCTGGGCCAATGCGGCGCGCCAAGGACTCCAGAGCCCCCGGTTCTGCGAGCACCAGACCCGCTTGCACGACGTCGCGCGCACACACGTCGCTGGCGCTTTTCACTGCCGTGCGAGGAAAATTGCGGAACGACTTCCAGGTGCTTTCCTTGTTGGCGCTCAGCAACACCAAGACACCCTTCTGAGCGCCTTTGGGCCTTTCGAATGCGCCGCTGGCCGCGAGCATGGCGCGCGCCGATTTGGCCGACGGCTTGGTCAAGTTCGCCGTATCGATCAGGATGACTTCGCCGTCGCCGAGCTTGCCCGCCATGGCGGAGCGCAGGGCGGCGCGGCGCGCCTTGACCGGCATGTGGTAGCTGAAATCGCGCACATGAGGTCCGAAGATGGTGCCCCCACCGCGCCAGATGGGCGACTTCTTGTCCCCGGCACGCGCGCGACCCGTGTGCTTTTGCTTCCAAGGCTTCTTGTTGGAGAGCGCGATCTCGCTGCGCCCCTTGACCTTGGCCGTGCCCTGGCGCTGATTGGCGTGGTACATGACCACCGCATCTTTCAAGGTGCGGAACAGCACTTTTTCGCCGAACGCCGAGGTGTCGACCTCGCGCTGGGCCTGCTTTCCGTCTTGGATGAGCTTGAGCTTCATGTTCGTTTCGTGGCTTGCGGGGCAGATGTCGAGGGGGTGTAGAAAATCAAGCCTTGGCGGCGCCCTTGAGCGGAGCAGTCACGCTCGATTGCGGCGGACGCGGCGCGGTGCGCGCGCTCTGCACTTGCACGAGCCCCATGTTCGGCCCGGGAACCGCCCCCGCCAGGAACAACAGGTGTCGTTCGGCGTCGACGCGCATGACGCGCAAGTTCTTTTGGGTGTGGCGCTCCACGCCGTAGTGCCCGCCCATGCGCTTGCCCTTGGGCAATTTTCCGATGCGCCGGCTGGCGATCGAACCGGGTTGGCGCACGTTCATGCAACCGTGCGTCTCGGGACCGCGGTGGAAACCGTGGCGCTTGATCGTGCCAGCGAAGCCACGGCCCTTGGTCGTGCCGATCACGTCGACGTAGTCGCCGACTTGGAAGGCACTGGCCGTGACCTGGTCGCCGACCGCGACGGACGCGGGCTGGGATAGACGTTCTTCGCGCAGAAACCGCTTGGGCGCCGTGGAGCTCTTCTTGAAATGCCCAAGCTGGGGCTTGGCAACGCGCTTGTCTGCCACGTCCTCATATCCAAGCTGCACGGCGTTGTAGCCGTCGCGCTCTTGGGTACGGACCTGGCACACGGTGCACGGACCTACAGACACGACGGTGACCCCGGTAAGGGTCCCGTCCTCGCTGTGGAACTGCGTCATTCCGCGCTTTCGTCCTAGGATCAGCGTCATGATTCCTAAAAGAACCGAGGGGTTCGCCGAGGGGTTCGGGTGGGATAGCCGGTTCGACCGGAGCCTCCTCCACTGCGGAGAAGCGAACGCCCGGCCACGCGGCATGCGTGTCTTGTCTGAAAAAAGAACAGGTTGAATCGCGC
>JAKFYL010000300.1 GCA_021730845.1 Planctomycetota bacterium
GGCCTGAAGCAAAAGTACGTCACGAGTTTGATCCGCGGCGACTACATGGGCGCCTATGGACTGACGGAGCCTAACGCGGGCTCGGATTCGGGCTCGACGCAGACCACCGCCGTAGCCAGCGGCAATGAGTGGGTGATCAACGGCCGCAAGTGCTTTTGCACCAACGCCAATTTCGCCGGCAGCTTCATCATCACGGCCGTCACCGATCGCAGCCTAGGCTCCAAAGGCATCAGCGCCTTCGTCGTGCCGCGCGATATCCCGGGTTTCTTTTTGGAACCCGGCGAAAAGAAATTGGGCATGCGCGGATCCGACTGGGGCAGTCTGGTGTTCCAAGACGCGCGCATTCCCAAGGACCACCTGCTCGGACCGCCAGGCGAGGGCTTCAAGACGTTCATGAAGACCTTGGACGGCGGCCGCATTTCGATCGGCGCGCTGTCCCTGGGCATTGCCGAAGGTGCGTACGAGTGCTCGCTGCGCTACGCCAAGGAGCG
Source organism: Planctomycetota bacterium (assembly GCA_021730845.1). Taxonomy (GTDB): domain Bacteria; phylum Planctomycetota; class UBA1135; order UBA1135; genus JAKFYL01. The sequence goes on from JAKFYL010000300.1 coordinate 492, forward strand.
CGAAGCGTTCGGAGGCACGCTGGCGGACTTGCAAGCCGTGCAGTTCAAGCTGGCCGACATGGCCCTGTCGATCGAAGCTTCGCGGCACCTGGTCTACCACGCCGCGCGGCTCAAGGATTTGGGCCTGCCGTATTCCAAGGAAGCCGCCATGGCCAAGCTCCATGCCTCGGAGACGGCCATGAAGGTTACCTACGACGCGATCCAGGTCTACGGCGGCATGGGCTACAGCCGCGAGTACCCAGTCGAGCGCATGTGGCGCGACGCCAAGCTGTGCGTGATCGGCGAAGGCACCAGCGAAATCCAGCGCTTGGTGATCGCGCGCAACATCCTGCGCGGCAAGTGACCGGGGGCGCGGCTCGCGGCGGACTGGACGAGGCCAGCGTGAACGGCTGGCGCGTGCGCGCCTTGAGCGATGGCGGCCTGCGCCTAGACGGCGGCGCGATGTGGGGCGTCGTGCCCAAGGTGTTGTGGGACCAACTGACGCCCGCCGGAGCCGACAACACGATCGCCATGGCGCTGCGGCCGTTCCTGGCCGAAAAGGGCGCTGTCAAAGCACTGATCGAGCCCGGCATCGGCCCGCGCTGGAGCGCCAAGGAACGGCGCATCTACTCGATTCCCAGCAATCCGGCCCGTCCCGACGGCGCCTGGCTCGAAGATTCGCTGCAAGCCGCCGGAGTGGAACCGGAAGAAATCACGCACGTGATCGCCAGTCACTGCCACTGGGATCACATCGGCGGCGCCACGCGTGAAAAGGAGGGCCGGCTCGTGCCTTTGTGCCCCAAGGCGCGGCACTTTGCGCCGCGCGTGGAGATCGAGCGCGCACTCCACCCGGACTCCGCCCGCCGCGCCAGCTACCGCGAGCAAGACGTCGGCCCGCTGCTCGAAGCAGGAATCCTATCGGCCGTGCAAGGCACGGTCGAAATCACGCCCGGAATTCGCCTGCACGAACTGGGCGGCCACTCCGAAGGCGTGAGCGTGATCACGATCGGCGACGAATCGAGCGCCGACTGCGCGATTTTTTGGTCGGACGTCGTCCCGACCACGCACCACATCCAGCCGCCCTACATCATGGCCTACGACCTAGACGTCGCACATTCCTTCGACGTGCGCTCGCTGTGGCTCGAACGCGCCGCCGCACGCGGCTGGCTCGGACTCTTCTACCACGATGCCGACCGAGCCTTCGGCCGCATCCGCCAGGACGGCAAGCGCTATCGCTGCGAGTGAGTTTGCACGCCAGAGCGGGCTGGGCCTGCCATGAGGCGCGCGAGGCGCCCGAAACGCACAGATGCAAGCGTGGCGCCCTTTCCAAGCGCTGAACTAGCGGCTCCAGGAAGCCCATAGCCTGACTTGGCCTCCCCCGGGACCGATGGGTGAACAACACCCTTGCGTCCCGATTTGGAACATTTTCTGCGGAATTTCAGAAAAACACCAAGCCGGCAAGGAGCGCAGCGAGGCCACCCAGGAAGTCCCCATATCTGGAGAAACAACCATGATCCAAGCCTCGACCTCCTTCGCAATCCTGGCACACGCCCTCGCAGGAGCTGGTACGCCATCTTTGGTCAGCCCACCAACTGCGGCTCCGCACTGCACGAATCACGCGTACCTCTTTCAGACGAACGGAACCATCAAGATCGGCCGAGACATGCAGGCCGGCGGGGCAATCACGTGGATTTCCGACGAAACTGGAGGCAAGTTCACTGGCCAGAATGCGGTCAACAACTTCGGATGCGGTCGCCAGGTTCAGATGGCCGTGTGGGACGGGCCGGCGTGGAATCCGACGCAGGCTGGTACAGCAGATGGCAGCCTGGCTTTTCCCTCGAACAATTCATTGATAGCCCCATCAAGCTGCCCAGGCGCGCTGTACACGCAGTACCCGCATCCATTGAATGCAGCGGACGGGTACATCTACTCGAAGGTGACGCCCCAGCTCTTCGTCAATCCCTGTTGTGTCAACCCGCCTCCCACGCAAGCGACTTGCGCCGATGGAATAAGTTTTTACATGTGGACTGAACTCCTGCCGGACAGCGGTGGTCGCGCAGTTCTTGTCAAGACAGTGTTTCGAATTGAAGCTAATAGTCCCCACATGGGGCTACCGGATGGTAGTCCAGGCCCCAACGAACTCTACGGTCGAAGCACGCTCCAGTTCGTAAGTCCCATCGCAATTGTGAACATGCCCAAGTTCTGGGCGCCGACTGCGACTGAAGTCAAGGGATTCTTTGTTTCGTACGACAAGACGACGCCTTGGATCGACGACCAATTGACAGCCATTGAGCCCATCGGGGCAAATTTCAGCGGTGGAAGGCGAACATCCGAGCAATGGAGCGCTTTCGTGGTCGACAACCCGGACAGTGGGTTCGGAAATAGCGTGCCCAATCAATTTGACATAGGCGATTGGGGACTTGCACGGCATTCGAACATGTCCGTCAGTGGATGGCAAGTCAACGACGCATCCAACTGCGAAGGATCTTGGGAAAACGGAGTAGTCAAGCAAAACAGCGGGACCGCCTGCGATCCAGTGTGCGGGGCGAGCTTGCCCCAGGATCACCTCTACGATTCCTGGTCAATTACCGCGACCGAGCGCTTCCAAGTAGCGACGACTCAGGCGCGTCAAGACCGAGAGTCACGCACAGTCCTTTATTGGGGACCTATCGGGGAGGCGCGCGCGTACTTCCGGGATAATCTCAAGCCCCAAAAGTCCGGCGCGTTCAGCGATGAATTCGCGTCTACCGTAGACGATCCGCTGTATCAGTGGGACAAGAACTCGTTGGACATCGCGCCAAAGTACGATTCAGAAGACCACAAAACGGCGATCGAGATGAATCCGTCTCCAGACCTCAATGTGCCTCCAGCCCCCAAATGGAGCCAAGATCTTTCGCTCAAGGATCGATACTGGGGAGACGCAACCTATACGTTTTCAGGCCGAATCGTAACACCATCATCGAATCCGAGTTCGGACTACTACGGTCTCGCATTCAGAAAAGCGGGGGACTGCCACTTCGAGGTTGTTCCCCCGTGGGGAGGTGTCCAAGGTACCGGGGGACCGGGTTCAAACACAATTACAGCCTTCTACCTCCTGAAGGTGCTAGGGAACGACAAAGTCCAACTGCTAGATTCGGATCATTTGTCGACCGAGCCGCTAGCAAGTGCTGACCTGCCAACGGGAACTGCGCAAACCTGGACCAAATGGAAACTGGAAGCAACTGGTCGCGTATTCACGGTCTCGCGTCTTGTCGGTGACTCATGGGTTCCAGTGCTCACTTGCAGCGACGGCGCGGAAGGAAGTACCGAACCTTTCTTTGAAGCGGGGTATGTTTCCCTCGTGGCTTCTAAGTCGGTCACCGCGCGATTTGATGACTTCGATGTGGATGTACCCGGCGGGGACTCCACTCCACCGACCAATCCAGCATTTCCGAATGCGACCGTGATAACCAACCCTTGGAACCAGACGGGCATCCGCGTCAACTGGACGATGCCACTTGGTTCCATCGCACCCAGATGGACCAGGGTTGTGCGCAAGGACGGAAGTGTTCCGCCGGCACATTGGCGGGACGGCCTGTGCGTGTACGAAGGAAAGCGCCGCGGATTCTTCGATATCGACGTAGTTAGCGGCCAGACGTACTCCTACCGCATTCTCACCCTGGACGCCGCAGGCAATTATTCTTCTGGTGTCACGGTCACGAAACTGTTCCCGTAGAAGTCGACGCGCGGGGGGGCCGGATCGTTGGTCTCCCCCCGACGCCTGCCGACTGCGGATGTTGGGTTGCCCGGCAGCTGGGTTCCTCTCAAGCCGGCCGCACGCATCCAGATTGCGCCGCGGAGCGCATCTATACCCAAGGTTTCTGCAGCTGGGCGGTGTTCTCGGAGGCAGTTCCATGGTCAGCGTGCGTTGCCACACTGGATTGCGGTATGGATGCGGGGCTGGAACACTGCGACGTTCTTCGCGAACATCTGGTCGAGGTCGTCGAACGCCAGCGCGTGGCAGACTGGTTTCCTTGCTGATGGCACGGCTGGACGATGCCGTGACTTTAGAAGTACCTTGTTGCTGCCAGCCCGCAGCGAATGGACTTTCGATCGCTCGCATCACCTGACCTTACAAAGGGCCTCGCAGCACTGCCCCTTTTCGGGCAGTCGCTCGTAGCCTGCCGCCTCGCGCGTCGCGCCGCGCTCGCCATGCTGGACGGTGACCAGCAGGCGACCGCAATATCCGCGTGCAGCCAAGTGGAGGAAGTGATTCGCACCGGCGAAGCGCGGCACACAAGCCAGCCGTCGCTGGTCAGAGCTGCGAACCTGCCGCGCAGGTCAGAAGCTGCTGCGGCCTTCGAGGCCCTCCGCTGGGCGAACGACTCCGCTGGCGCTGCCGCGGGTGCATCCGACTTTCCTGTGGACGCGATCGTCACCGCTTCCGCCAAGCGCTGCATCGAAGTGGTCGCGATGGACCCACGGGTTGCGCGACTCCAGCTAGCGGTCGTTCTCAAGAGCGATATCGATAGCATCGATTTTGCGTGCCGCGAGGCATCCATAGGCACCTACGACGCTCTAGGCAGGGGCGTATTTGCACGTCTGGCGCCGTGCCATGCGCTGACGCTTGTCGCTCCACCCCCAAGTCCGGAGGATGAGCACCGATGAACTGGGGCGCGACGATTGGAACAGGCGTGCTTGGCGCCGCCATCGGCGGTGCGGGGATGTTGGGGCTTGGTCTGTTGTGGGTGCGGTGGTACCGGGTCTCGAGCTTCGAGGGCAAATCCGGCTACTTCGTGGTTTTCCTGACGCTCGTGGGCGTCGTTGCGGGTTTGGTGATCTCGATGATTGCGGCACGCCTCGGCCACGCGAGCAGGGGACTGGATGCAAACGTCTGGTCCTCGCAACTGAGTGTCGGTGTCGGTGCCGTCGCAGGCGCGCTGCTGCTCGCGCTTGCAGTTTCCTATTTGCTTGCCGATCGAGAGCCCGAGCTGGGCGGCCGCGGTGTCGTGATCGCATGGGAAGTGCGACTGCCCAAGCGGATGCCGGAGGCACTCGACTCCAAGCTCCACGAGCAAGCCGACCCACGCGCTTGGCCGTCCGAGCAACTGCGCTTGCAGTTGGTGAGCGTGCAGGGCAACAACTCGGTGGGCTCCAAGGAGGCTAGCTTTGACCGCCAGGGCTTCCGCCAAGAGGAAGGCCAATGGGTCCTACCCGCGCGCGTCGACCTGTTCACGAGCAAAGGCCGCCTGTGCGTGAATCTGACGCTTGGAAGCCAGAGCGACGGCTTTTGGCCTCCGCTCACTGCTGCTTCCGCCTACGCGCTGGCGCAAGCGGATAGCAGCTCGCGCCGCTGGAGCGAGTGGCAGCGCACCAACCAGGGACTCAAGCAGTCAAAGGCCAGCGACGCGATCATGTTTCGGTACATGCTTCTTTGTTCCGATAGTGCAACGGCAACGGGGAAGACGGCTCCCGCCGCAACCAGCGAGTAGAGGATGCCTTCGGCGAACGCCGCCATAGCCAATGTAGTGTTGCGCGCGGTAAGCACCCTGGGCGCTGCAGGAGTGATCGATCAAGGCCGCCAGTCTTCGCCTCAGGCCGCGGCGAATCTGGTCGCTACTCGGGCTTTTGGAACACAAGCCTTCACTCCTCTAGGAGTCCAAGTTCTTGTCCGCCGTGAGGATCCGGATGCAGTCGTCGTGGATCTCATACCGACCTCGGCCCTTGGAGACTTGGTCCTTTGCTACAGTCGCTCCGATGAACTCCAGAATGGACTGGCGTTGTTCGATAGGGAATCTCGTGCGTGCGAACCACTCTGCTTGCGAAGGCACGTCGATGATCGCAACCGTATCTCCGCCGCCGAACTCGTAGTACATCTCAAAGCTTCTTAGGCCCATGCGGAACACGACCGCGCCCGAACGGCCCTGGTTGCGGTACCCCACTCGGGCGCCCTTGAGTACGAGTGGAACACTCAATCCGGCGCGATTCGAGCCGCCAAAAGTGGACTGGATGAGAGAGTGGATGATTCCTAGCAGATGCATGGTCAAATTGCTGGGCGTGAAGCCGGTGCGATTCGAAAGGCGGCCAGCTGTGCCGCTTCGCAAGCGAGCCGTGAAGACTACTGGATCGGTCTCTGGAGCGAGTGTTGCCTGATCGTGCCAGTCTCGAGATCCAGAACCGCCAGCATCGGCTGGGACAATTTGTCTTCCAGCTCGCCGACAAACGTGTACCAACGCTCGTGAGCCAGGATCTCCGTGAAGCGCCCCATGCGCGAGTCCACGGTCCAGGCGACTGTGCCGTCCGCGTTGACACGCGCAAAGTGAAAAGTGTGAGGCCCCGAATCGCTGGAGTCGAACACGACGAGCAGTCCGTCGGGGTTTGCAAACCGAATCACCTCGCCATTCTCCGAGGCACGCAGGAAAGCCCCGTTCTTGAATTCGACCCCCGCAAGGTGCGTGGATGTCGCGAGGCGCGCGATCGGTCCTGGCTCGGCGGCAACGTCAAATAACGCGCGGCTCCTGTACGTGCCCTTGGAGGTCGCGTTGTGGTACAGCCGCGTGCCCGGTTTCAGTTCGGATGGCGCCTCCTCCTCGTCGGCGAGCACGAGCCAACCGCCCGAGGGAAGCGAGACGGCCGTGGTGCGATATGGCTCGAGAGCGGGTTCATGGTGCGGCCCCAAGTAGTCAGACATGGTCAAGTTGGCGATCGATGCCGGAGGCGTCGTCGCCACGCGTTGGCCGGACACGAGATCGAATCCGTGCAGGTCGGCGATCCGGAGCCACACCGTATCGCCAACACGGCCCAGCACGCCCGCAACATGCGCTCGGTCGCCCGATCGAACGCTCTTGGCCGCGCGGATGACCCGCATGTCGCCCGCGCCCGATTCAGGAATCAGCCACAGCGCATACGAGTACGACATATCTCGTTCGTCTCGCCCTTGGAGCGAAGGCATGTAGGGATCGCACGTTTCCATCAGCACCGCGAGCTGCTCGCCGGCGCGCACCACGCGGCCGACCGGTCTGCCGTAGGACTTGACGCCTATCTTTCGAGCTGCGCCCATGGCGACTGCGACCGCTGCCGCCAGAACTCCAATGCCCAATGCAAGTTTGGACCGTGCGTTCACAATGGCTTCTCCGTCATGATGTAAGGGACTGTGTCTTTCACTTGGTTTGTAGATGCGGCGGCAGGCTCACGACGGTTCGTGCGAGCTGCGCGACGAGCTGGGCGAAGGCCCACCACGAGGCCTGGGCTCCAAGCGATCAGCGCGTAGCTCCGTGATTTTGGCCCAAGCTATGCGCGGCTATCAAGGCGCCGACGAGTGTTTTTCCACGCTAGCCCGGGGACTGGGAGCCCTAACGCAAGTAGGTTTCCGCAGGGCGCAAGTCGAACGTCTGCGCGGGGGCTGGGCCGCCCACGAATGGCGAGCGACTGAGACGTGGTCAGCCCCGCTGTCTCCAAGGGGGGGCGGCAGTTCCTGCAGATCAGCAGCGTGGTTTCGCAGGCGTCGCGCCCGACCCGTTCACGCGCTACGCTGGCCGCTAGGCAAAGCCAACCGTGCGCAAACTCATAGCTTCACTCGCCATGTGCTTGGTTGGTTGCCAGCATGACCCGCACATCGCCACCTTCACCACGAACCAACCCAACCCCGATGACCTCGTTGGCACGTATGTGCCCGATCCGGCCACCGCCGAATTCATCGCTCGCAAGGGACGCTACCCTCAGCTTCCAGCATCCATCACGCTTGGCGCGGGAGGTGCTCTTGCCATAACCAACATCCCCGACTGGTGGCTGGCCGAATTCGGCAAGCCGGGCGGCGGCTTTGACACTGGCAGAGGCACTTGGAGCGTTGACCAGCATCAGCGGTGGTGGGCCGTCGGCGTCCATTTCCAGTCCACGGAGCAGTTCGCGTCTAGGCAGCATAGAGCCGAAAGTTTCGGCACTTCCTTCATGCTTGTCGGTGAGCTCCCGCCTTACAAGCTTCACCTGACGATCGGCGACCCCGACGAGGGCCGAGCGATGCTGTTTGCGCGAGAGCCGTCACCGCTCAAGTGACCTCGCCGCCAACCCACGGGCTGCGGCGGGCTCAAGTTGCGAGCACGGACCACGCTTCCTGCTTTTCCAGGGCCCGTCGGTGATATTGGATCGCTTGCCTCATTCCGGGATGAGGCGAGACTGCGATCCCACGCAGGCCTGCACACCAAAGTAGGGCGAGTTCCATGCGGGCCTGTACTCGCCGGTCGCCATGGCGGTTTCCACCCCGCATGGCGCAGACGCGCTAGGCTAGCTGCCCATTCCGCGAATGCGGCCGGTTGAGAGCATCCTTGTTGTCGCCCCGCATGACTTCTACGTTCGCCGCGCGGCGTACAAACGTGGCGTCCACAGCCTCCCGCATCCCATGACTACCGCCTTCAGCGAGCTTCTGATCGCATTCGAAGTTCATTCCGTCGAGCGTATCCGGGCCATCTTGGACGCAGGGTTTGACGTTAAACGCCCGGTCGAAGGGAAAACGCCCGTCACCTACTTGCTCGAGATGTACTTCAGGTCGGATCGATTTCCTGGGTGTCTGCGCCTGCTCCTCGATCGCGGTGCAGCCCTCGACGACCCCAAGCTGGAGTCGGTCCTGCTGAACGACCCAGGCGCGCTGGAAGCAGCAGTGAAGCGTGACCGAACGCTGCTGCAGCACAGGGCGTCCCTGGCGAGCGCTTTCACGCCCCTAATCGGGGCAACCCTGCTGCACGTGGCAGCCGAGTACGGGAACCTAGCGGAGACGGAGAAGCTCTTGGCGCTAGGCGCCGATGTCAACGCTCGCGCAGCAACGGACGCGCACGGCATGAACGGCCACACGCCGCTGTTCCACACCGTGAATTCAAACGCAAATCGATCTGCCCCGGTCATGAAGCTGCTGCTAGCCAATGGCGCACGAACCGACATCCAGCTTCAGGGAATCACCTGGGGCAAAGGCTTCCAGTGGGAAACTACCTGCTTCGACGTCACGCCCATCTCGTACGCACAGCTAGGCCTCTTGCCCCAAATGCACCGCACCGAGCACGACTGCTATGAGAACGTGAAGGCTTTGCTGCAAGCATCCGGCCGAGCCATTCCGCCGCTCGAAAATATCCCCAATCGCTACCTCGCGAAGTGACGTACGGTGCCGCGACAAGAAACAACACCTCCAACGCCTCGGGGTGTGCGCCGGCCCTCCGTCCTGCATGGGTTCCATGTTAGGCTGCGACGATCACGCCAGTCCGAATTCCTGCAGTCCTGTCCGCTACCATTCCGTTGTCTCCCCTGGCCTCCAACTCTCGACACCTCGACGATTTCGCAAGCGAGGCGCGTTCCTTTTGCCGCTGGGCTACTGGCGCGAATGGCACGCCCATGACCGCCCCGGAAGCCTTGCGCCGCATTTCCTCGCTGTACGTGTCCGCGCTGAACCTCCCAGTGCCATTTGCTGACGAAACGTCCGAGGACCTAGCCGAAGCCGCACCTCCGCCTGAATCGGAGAAAGATGTAGCTGCCCGCGCGGCCGAATTGCCGCTGCAATTCTATTGGGAGGTCTTCGATCCGATCGCAACTCCCCCCGAGGAACCAGTTGCGGGCTCGATCCCTGATGATCTGTGTGACATCTACCGAGCTGTGGCGCGAGGGCTCGTGCTGTTCGAGGAAGGCAACCGCGGCGAGGCGCTTTGGGAGTGGGCGTTTCACTTCCGTACTCACTGGGGACAGCACGCCGCCGGCGCGTTGCGAACCTTGCACTCCTACCTCTCCAATGAGCACCCAGATGGCCTTTCCCGCGTCGATTGAGAGCAAGGCCCGTTGGACGTCGCCGCGCGCTCAGCTCTTCAGCAGTATCATTCGAGGCCAGTCGGCGAAAGGGATCGCTGTCATGACCGCGAGTAGGGGAGGTAGCCGTGGCTGAAGACTTTAGGGTCGTCTTTGCGCTCTATCCGCACGTCACTCAGCTCGATTTCACCGGTCCTCACGAAGTGCTTGCGCGCCTTCCAGGCGCCCAATGCGTCCTGGCCTCGAGCACCGGCGGCGACCTAGAGGCCGATGGTGGCCTGGTGTTCACCAGGGTCCAAAGGCTTGCAGACATCGAGCGCTGTGCGCTCCTGTGTGTGCCGGGCGGTTTCGGAACGATCGAGGCGCTGGAGGATCAGGAATTGCTGGCCCAGATCCGACGACTCGCCAAGACTGCACGCTATGTGACCTCCGTTTGCACCGGCTCGCTGGTGCTCGGCGCGGCGGGACTTCTGAAAGGCAAGCGCGCAACATCGCACTGGGCGTGGCGCGATGCCTTGGCCGCCTTCGGAGCGACGCCCGATGCCGCACGAGTGGTGCGCGATGGCAACGTGTTTACGGGCGGTGGCGTTACGGCGGGCATCGACTTCGCGCTCACCGTGCTTGCCGAAGTCGCGGGCGACGACTTCGCGCAAACGGTGCAACTGGGCATCGAGTATGCGCCTGCACCTCCGTTCCACTGCGGCAGGCCGGAACTTGCGCCGCCTCACATTCTCGCCAGTACACAAGCGCGCTACGAGCGCGTCCGCGGCGCCCGCGAGGCAGCCGTTCAGCGGGCTGCCGCGCGCCTTACCTGAAGCGAACGCATAGCTACGCAACACGCATGAGCCCCGGAGCCGCAGCTGGACCAGGCCCGCGCTGACACCCGATCAGCCTTTGCACCAGCCCCAGTGCATCGCGGTTACCATGCTTACCTCTCTACTCGCTAGGAGACTCTACGATGCACTTGCGCACATGGCTGGCAACAGCGCTCGCACTTCTCACAGTCCTCGGCGCGTCGCTCGCCTCGAACGCGCTATCGGCGCAGACTGGTGACTTGAGCGCGATGGATGGCGAGTGGATCTATGTCGAAGACCGCACCGAGGGCCGCGCCCTCGAGCAGCTAGGCCCTCCCATGGCATCGAAGTTCTCGATGCGCGTCGAAGAAGGCGCGATCATCCTGAACGGCCATGGCTCCGGGCACCGCGACGTGCGCGTCGCGATCGACGGCTCGGCTACCGAAGTCGCAGAACCAAAGACAATCTCGCGCTACCGCGGCTCGTGGAAGGACGGCACGTTCGAATACGTAGTCGCGTTCGAACGCTTGGAGGGCAGCTCCCCCGAAGGGATCAAGCAAATCCGACGGACGTTCCGCACGACGGCCGACGGACTGCTCGTAACCGTTGTGGCGGATCCGCCGATCGTCAAGGAATCGACCGGACTGTATCGCCATGCAGAGGACATTGAGATGCCCGCAGCTGCCAAAGCAGCTATCGGCGACCTCGCCTGGCTGGCCGGCGCGTGGGTCGGATCGAGAAGCTCGGGTTCGTCCATCGAGGAACGTTGGAGTCCGCCGCTCGGCGGTGCGATGCTCGCCGTGTCGCGTTCCGTCAATACAAGCGGCAAGATGTTCGCGTTCGAATACTTGCGCATCGTCGAGCGCGACGACGGGCTGGTCTACATCGCGCAGCCCGGCGGCAAAACCGCGACCGAGTTCGTGCTCACCGAGCTGGACAAGACCCGCGCCGTGTTCGACAACCCGCGCCACGACTACCCCAAGCGCATCGTGTACGAGCTGTCGGCCGAAGGGGGCCTGAGCGCCACGACCGGCTACCTGAAGGGCGGCACCCCACGACGCTTCGAGTTCCAGCGCGAAAGCAGCAAGTGAATGGGGCGGGCCATCCAAGCCCTAGCGCTGCTTGCCATATTTGGCTTGTGCGTCTTGGGCTTCCTGGCGACCTACGAATATTCCGAAACCGCCAAGCGCTTGCCGTGGCAATTGGGATACGGCGCGCTTGGTCTGGTTTGCCTTAGCGCTGCGGCAACGGCCCTGCGCCGTCGTTGAGACTGCGGGGCTTAGAGCGCATGGGGGCGCTTTTGCCCCTCCAGGCATGCGCTCGGCCGAGCAGCTACTTGAGGGCGGACAAGTTGGCACCGAAGTTGATATGAGAGACTTGGCCTTCCAAGACAAGCGCGGGGACGGACTTGACTCCGAGTTTTTCCGCCTCTAAGACGCGTCCCTTGGTCATCCCCAGATGCACGACCTCGACATCAAAACGGTTCCTGTCCAGTGCTGCGAGCACAGACTGTTCGGCGCTGACGCATACGGGGCATCCGGCGTGGTAGAAAACGGCCTTCTTCTTCATGATTCTGCTCCTTTGGTTTCGAACGGTTCGCGGTGGCCTCGCGCCACCCACACGAGAGGATGCGCAGCCTGCGCGGCCCGGCCAAGAAGGCACCTTTTGGTAAGGTAGGTACACGGTGGTCCACGACGACTCGTCAGCTCATCCGACAAGCGCGACCGACGAGGCCAAGGCCATTCCCGTTGCCTCGATGGTCGAAAGCATCGTCGGATGCAAATGGTCCGTGGGATTGCTTCAGCTGCTCGCCGACGGGTGCAATCGGCCCAGCGCCATCCTCCGTGCATCCACGGGCCTGTCGGCAAAGGTAATGAACGAACGCCTGCGCAAGATGCTCCGCTTCGGCATCGTGAGTCGCACCGTGTTCGGCGACAAACCGCCCGTAGAAGTCGAGTACGTGCTCACGCCCTTCGGTCGTCGTTTCCTAGGAATCATCGAAGAAGTCCGCCGGCTGCAGGAAGCCGTTGACCGAGGAGCCATCTCGGAGCGCGCGGTGCAATGGAAAGCGACAAAGTGAGTGAGGATTCCATGAACGCATCCATTCCCGCGGGCACCGAAATGTCCCGGCCATTCTTGCCGGCAAAGGACTTCGGCCTATCCACGCGCTTTTACGAAGCGCTGGGTTTCGAAAAGGTGATGGATGACGAAGTTGCGATCTTTCGAATCGGAGCGAGCGGATTCATCCTGCAAAACTACTTCCAGAAAGATTGGGCAGAGAACTTCATGATGCAACTCATGGTGGACGACCTTGATGCCTGGTGGGCGCATGTGTCGGCACTCGATTTGTCCACGCGATTCGGCGTGCCGGCACCAAAGCCGCCCAAGATCCAGCCTTGGGGCATGCGCATCGCCTACGTGGTCGATCCTTCCGGTGTGCTTTGGCACGTTGCGCAACGCTGACTGGGCACCAAGCACGACGGACACTTCGTACAGGCCAACGAGAAGCTCAGGCGCTGCGCCAACCAGCGCAGCACTCGATGCCCCGTCCTTGTAGATGACCGACGGCTACGTCGAGCGCCCGCTCGCGCGGCTTCCCCCCAGCGCCGCGTTCAAGTACTCGAGGCCGGCCGCGGCTATGTTGTGCCTTCTTGGAAGCCAGCCATGTTGCCTGCAGCCTCCGCGCCTTGCCACGAGCGCCAATGCCTCGACGAACCGTGGCGCCAATCCACGGACAAGCCCGTTGTCAGACTCCCTTTGATCGATTCCACGTGCACTCAAGACTCAGGAAGCGCGTGGCGAACCATGACTCTTCTGGGCGGGCCACAAGCTCGGTGGGGGCCAAGTCGCGAAACCAAGAGCGATCGAAAGCCTGCGAGTGTTTCTCGTCCCTAAGCGAGCTTGACCGGTGCTATTCTCACAAGCGAATGGTCGTAACTCGCACGGGAACCGGCTGCGCCCAGTGGTCAATGCGTATTCTTGCGGCCCTCGTCGCTTGTTGCCTCGCCGTGCCGTCGCCAGCGCAGGTTCATTACGAAGCTGGCAGCCCATGGAATCAGCGCGCGGAATCGGGGCCGGATGCAGCCGTGCCCGGGTGGTTCTACAACCTCGGCATCACGGGGATCCGGGCGCGCTTGGTGGCCAAGGAGCCGAAAGCTTTGCTTGTGGAGTACGTCTTTTCCAAGTCGCCGGCGGCCGGCCGCGTTGAAGTCGGCGACTGGATCGTCGGCGCGGGCGGTCAAAACTTTGAGAACGAACACCGCAACGGGTATGGCGAAGAGGTCTTTGGCGCCGATGGTCCGATCGCGGAATTCGCGGCAGCTCTCGAAACCTGCCAGGGCGTGAAGCAGGATGGAAAGCTAGCGCTCACGCTGCGGCGGGGCGAAGCACTCAAGGAAGTGAATCTCGACGTCGGCACGGTCTACGGGTCGTTCTCTGCGACATTCCCGAGTGCGTGCGCCAAGACGGACAAGATTCTGGCCGAGTTGCTTCCCTACTTGGTCGAGCATCAAGCAGAAGACGGCTCTTTCGGCGATCCCGTCCAGAACACTTTTGCCCCGCTGGCGCTGCTGGCGAGCGGCGAGTCGAAGCACATGCCGGCCATCGAGAAAAACGCACGCTACCACAGCGCGGAGGCTCGCACGGAAGGCCTGGATCTGCCCCATTGGACCTACGTGAGCGCTGCAATCGTGTTGAGCGAGTTCTACTTTTCCACGGGAAAGAAGTGGGTGCTGCCGGAGTTGCAGCACATCCACGACCTCTTGACGAAGGGGCAGTACCTCAGCATGTCGCAGATCAATCCGCAGGCGAAGATCTCCCACCCGGATTCCTTTCCCAAAGGACCGCTGAACGCCCACGGCGGCTGGGGGCACAACCCCGGATTCGAAGGCTACGGCCCGATCGCAATGCTCACGGGGCAAGGCGCACTGGCCTACTCCCTGATGCACCGCTGCGGGATCAAGATCGACCGCCAGAATCACGACGCTGCCTACGAATTCCTCGAGCGGGGAAGCGGAAAGAACGGCTACATTTGGTATGCGGACGAAGTCGGCGGTGGTCCGGAGAACTGGGCCGACATGGGGCGAACCGGCGCCACCGGGATTGCCAATTTCCTCAGCCCGTATCCAGAGCCGGTCTACCGCGAGCGTGCGCTGTTGCGCGCGAGGGTGATCGGAAGGCACCCGCGGAGTTTTCCCGACACCCACGGCTCACCCACGATGGGCATGGCCTACAGCGCGCTCGCCGCGAGCATCGATCCCGACAGCTTTCGCAAACTCATGGACGCCAATCGCTGGTGGTTCACGATGTCCCACTGCGGCGATGGCACCTTCTACTACCAGCCGAATCGCGACAACGCAGGCTACGGCTCCGACTCCCGCATGTCGGCATCATCCGTCGTGGCATTTATCTTGACCATCCCCAAACGCGGGCTGGTGCTGACCGGCAAGGAAGCCAAGACGCGAGACCATCAGGGCGGCGAACCCGGCGCCAAGTTAAGCCGCTGAACGAAAGAATCCTTTCCGGCCAGTCGAGCACGCCGGGGCACGCAATGGACTCCAGCTCCGACTCGCTAGCGGCCGGCCCGAAAACCACCTCGCTCGGAAAAGGGTGGCAAGACACGTGGGCAAAGCGGAGGCAAGAGCAGCACTTCCAATGCTCTGAGCTGGGGTCCTAATCCCTTTACCGGCCTCAAGCCGATTGCAGTCCTCACCGGGAGGGCCATTCGTCGATTGGCGTGGGTTGACGGAATCGGCTCAGGCTGTCCTCGCGCGTGGCGTCCAGCCAGGCGGGAACTGAAGCCGAACGCAAGCCCACGGGCAACGGCCAGCACAGTCTTTCCACCGGGATGCCTGCCCGATAGACTTCGCGTGTTCGATTTCCCGATCGAGAGGTTTCTCCATGCTTTCCGCGTTCGGTCTTGCCGCCGTTCCCAGGCCCACGAACTATTGGCCCCAGCCATCCGTTCGCGAGCGCTTCATGTACGCCATGGGCGGCGCCTCCGTCGTGCGCGAGAGCGCGCCGCAAGATCCGAACAAGCCGGCCACTCATCCGGGTGCCGGCAACACTCTCGGCGCACGAGTTCGATCAGCCATGCGCTTGCGGCATTTCAGCCCGCGCACGGAGGAAGCTTACCTGGGATGGATGCGGCGCTATTTTCGCTTCCACGGCCGACGCGATCCATCGGATCTCGGCAGGGAACACATCACGAAATTTCTAAATGTCCTGGCGACAGAGGGACTCGTCAGCGCCTCGACCCAGAACCAAGCGCTAGCCGCTCTCTTGTTTCTCTACAGGGATGTGCTCAGCAGAGACGTTCCTTGGATGGACGACCTAATTCGGGCCAAGACGCCGATCAAGCTACCGGTCGTACTCTCGCGCGCGGAGGTCCGCGCCGTCCTTGCGCGAATCGAAGGTTTGCCGCGCATGATGGCGACGCTGCTTTACGGCTCGGGACTGCGGCTGCTCGAATGCTGCCGACTGCGAGTCAAGGACATTGACTTCGACCGCCACCAGATCGTGGTCAGGCGTGGCAAGGGCGAAAAAGACCGCGTCACGATGCTGCCCAGCGCCCTTCGAGTTGGGCTGGCCAAGCACCTCGAGCGCGTCCGGCAGCAACACACACACGATCTCGCCAGCGGAGCCGGTTGGGTCGAGTTGCCGGACGCCCTGGCCCGCAAATTGCCAAACGCCGGACGTGAGTGGCCTTGGCAATGGGTGTTTCCGGCGACGAGCTTGTACACCGACCGACAGACGGGCCAACGCCGACGCCACCACTTGCACGAAACGGTCGTCCAGCGCACCGTCCGGCAAGCGGTACTGGCCTCCGGAATTGCCAAACGCGCCTCCTGCCACACGTTTCGGCACTCCTTCGCCACGCACCTCCTAGAAGATGGAAGCAACATTCGCACGGTACAGGAGTTGCTCGGCCACAGCGACGTTTCGACCACGATGATCTACACCCACGTCCTGAACCGCGGTCCGGCCGGAGTTCGAAGCCCGGCCGACCGCTTGCTGGGTGACGCATGAGCGCAGCGACCAGCGTTTCACCGGAACGGGTGCCCAGCCGCATGGCAGCGGCAACTTCGACAGACCTGCCTAACATCCAGACCGGGCGGCAGGTGAACCCGATCTATCCCTCGTTGGCCAAGGACGTTACGGCGTTCCAGGTGCGCAGTGCAGGCCATGTTAGGCTGCAGAATTCGCCACGTTCGGGGAATTATGCAGACCTGTCCAATACAAGTTTCCCCGATCGAAAAATGAAAGCATGAAATTGATTGACACTGCTTCTAGAATGAACGGGGCGACGGGGAAACTGCTCGCTGCAGCAGACGAGCTTCGCTCGCTGCTGAGCTCGCCTAGTTAGACGCACGAGGAAGCGATGACACAGGGCAATCACTGGCTGGCTGGCACGAGCTTCCTGTCGCTCTTTGGCGAAGCGATAGAGGGTACGGAGAAGGCACTCGCGGACAGGCTCGACCGACGCGGTGAGTTGGATCGTCCAGAGGACGT
>JAKFYL010000220.1 GCA_021730845.1 Planctomycetota bacterium
GTTAGGAAGGACTCGCGCAAGGCCCGCGCGCGCGGACTTGGGGCGTTCGGCGACCCGGGGCGCCTGGAGCCGTAGGCCGGGCGGGTGTGTGCGGGGCCGGATGGTGCGGAGTTGGGAGTGAACCTTCGAAGCAAAGCAGTGCTGCCGTTGGAAGAGTGTAGGAGGAGAAACGCCGAAAGTCGCCTGTCGCGCGCCGGTGGAATCGCTGCCGGCCCTGCTACGGGCTACCCCCTGTTCTCAAGCACCGTGCCCGGCGTTGCGCGCGCCTGCCCTGGCGGCTCCTGCCCGGCCAGGCCAAGTATACATAACCTGCTGCCATTCCATGGTTTACGGATTATGGGCTGCAGGGGCCGGAAGCCTGCCACGTCCGGCCGCCGACTCCCCGCCGCTGTTCGCTAGCGCACATCCGCCGTGCGTTTGCGCGGTCAGCGCCGTTTGGACCTTGGAATTAGGAATCCCCGGGACGAGCACTATGCTCGGCCAGCAGCATGGGACCGGACGCGTCGCATTTTCACCCGCTACCCGTTTCAGCCGCCAAGGGCAGCGCATCCGATGCCGGCTTGGATGGCGAAGACCTGGAGTTCGAAAATTCGCTGCGCCCCAGGCGTTGGGCCGAGTTCGTGGGGCAAGCACGCTCGGTCGAGAATCTGCAGATTGCCTTGGGCGCGGCGCAGTCGCGCAAGGAGGCTTTGGATCACGTGCTGTTCGCCGGTCCGCCGGGGCTGGGCAAGACCAGCTTGGCGCGCATCGTGGCCGCCGAACTAGGCGTCACATTGCACGCCACCACCGGCCCCGCGCTCGAGCGCGCGCGCGACTTGGTCGGCATCCTTACGCAACTTAGGCGCGCGGACGTCTTGTTCATCGACGAGGTGCACCGTGTGCCACCGGCGGTGGAAGAGTATCTGTACACGGCCATGGAGGATTTCAGCGTCGATCTGACGCTCGACCAAGGCCCGAATGCGCGCGTTCTGCCGCTCAAGCTCGAACCGTTCACGCTGATCGGCGCCACCACGCGCGAGGGCTTGCTCTCGGCGCCGTTCCGCGGCCGCTTCGGCTTGGTCGAACGCCTGGTGCCCTACCCCGACGTCGATCTGGTGGCGATCTTGGATCGTGCCGCGCGCATTCTCAAGGTAGTGCTCGATCCCGCGGCGGCGGTGGCCTTGGCCGCGCGCAGCCGAGGAACGCCGCGCATCGCCAATCGTTTCTTGCGGCGCGCCCGCGACTTGGCGCAAGTTCGCAAGGCCCCGTGCATCGACGCGAGCTTGGCGGAAGAGGCCATGCAGCGCCTGGGAGTCGATCCCCACGGACTGGAAGATCTGGATCGCCGCATCTTGCACTGCCTGGCCCGCTCCAAGGGCCAACCCCTGGGCATCAAGACCATCGCCGCCGCCGTCGGCGAGAGCGAGGACACGCTCGAAGAAGTGTTCGAGCCGCACCTCTTGCGCTGCGGTTTCGTGCACAAGACCCAGCGCGGCCGCATGCTGACCGCCGAGGGCGCGCGCGCCATCGGGCTCGTGCTGGAAACAAGCGAAGAATCCCCCTCCACGTGAACGGCCCGAGGGCGCACGCCGGCTGGTGGCAAAGCGCGCCGCTCGTGGCGAGCGCGCTTTGCACGCTCGCTTGCAGCGCCCCTCTGCCCAAGAGTGCGGCTGTCAAAGAGTCCACCCTTGGGCTTGATCGTCGCAGCGGGACTGCTCCAGGCATTCCAAGCGCGCGCGTGCGCCTGTGTTTCGACACCCAGTTTCCTGCCAACCAACTGGAGCTCAGCGACGGCTCCGGACAGCGCCTGCGCCTCGAGAATCGCGCCGGGACATTGCGCCAAGGCGACCGAGTGCTGCCCGAGCCTTGGCTCGTCTCCCCGGAACAGGCATGCATCCTGCGGCTGGGCGGCCAAGCGTTCGCGGGCGAAGTGTGGATCGAAGCTGCAAGCGTCGGCGGGTTCACCGTGTGGCACGAGCTCGAACTCGAGCGCTATCTCGAGCGCGTTCTAGCGGCGGAATTGGCCCTGTGGTCGGCCCCCAGCGCCTTGCTGGAAGCGCAGGCCATTGCAGCTCGCAGCTATGCCGTGCACCAAATGCATGAGCGCGGCGCGCTGTTCGCCGACACACGCGACCAAGTCTTTTCCGCCGAGCCGGTGGATACACTGCCAGCGAACTTGCGCGCCAAACTCGCTCACAGCCTGGCTGCGACTCGCGGCCAGCTGCTGTGCATGGGAAATGACGTGCTCGACGCGCGCTTCCACGCAGCCTGCGGCGGCCACACCGAGGAAGGCAGCGCCATTTTTCCCGAGTTGCCGCCGGGCGCATTGCTAGGCGTCGCTTGCCCGCCGTGTCAGGCTTCCAGCCCGACCTGGTCCTACACCGCTTCGCGCGCGGACTTGGATCGCCTGGCGCTGGATCTGGGCCTGGGCCCAAATGTGCAGCGTTTCCAGGTGACCCGCAGCGGCCAAGGTGGCCGCTGGCTGGAACTGGAATTCTTTGGTTCTCGCGCGAGCGCGCGCTGCTCGCTCGAAGCCTTGCGCCGGCGCTTTGGGCCGAGCTTGCTGCCAAGCTCCAACGTGCGCAGCACGTGGCCCAAGGCCGGCAGTCCCATCTCCAAGGGGCTCAACCTGCGCGGCACGGGCGCGGGTCACGGCGTGGGCCTGTGCCAAGCTGGTGCCAAAGAGCTCGCCGAGCAAGGTTGGAGCAGCGAACGCATCTTGCAGCACTACTATCCAGCCGCGCGCATCGGCGCTTTGCGCAGCGCTGCGCCGGTCCCCCATCCATGAGTGCCGCTACGTTTGGCTTTTCGGTCCACGCGCTCGATCCTGGCAGCCAGGCGCGCGCAGGCGTTTTTCGGACGCCCCATGGCGAGGTGCAGACACCGGCTTTCATGCCCGTTGGCACAAGAGCCACGGTCAAGGGCCTCTTGCCAGAGCAGCTGCGAGCGCTTGGTACGAGCATGCTCTTGTGCAATGCCTACCACTTGCAATTGCGTCCGGGCGCCGCGCTCGTGCGCGAGCTGGGCGGCTTGCACCGTTTCATGGGCTGGGACGGTCCGATCCTGACCGATTCGGGCGGTTTTCAAGTGTTTTCTTTGGCGCAACTGAGCGCCATCGACGACCGCGGAGCGACCTTTCACTCCCACATCGACGGGCAAACCGTGCGCGTGGAACCCGAGAGTTCGATCGAGTGCCAGGCGCTGCTGGGTGCCGACGTGGCCATGGCTTTCGACCAGTGTCCGGCCCTGCCAGCGGATCGCACGCAGGTCGAGCAGGCGACCGAGCGCACGCACCGTTGGCTCGAGCGCTGCGTGCTGCGGCACCGCGAACTGGGCTGCGAGTCGCGCGGCCAGGCCCTGTTCGGCATCGTGCAGGGTGGCGCCTTCGAGGATCTGCGCGCGCGCTCCGTCGAGGCGGTCACGCGCCACGATCTGGTCGGCTACGCGGTCGGCGGCGTGTCCGTCGGCGAATCCCGCGAAGACGTGCTGCGCGCCGTGCGCGCGGCGGCGCCGCGCCTACCCAAGGACCGCCCGCGCTACCTGATGGGCGTGGGCACTCCGCGGGACTTCTTCGACGCCATCGAACAAGGCATCGACTTGTTCGACTGCGTCACGCCCACCCGTCACGGCCGCACGCACCAAGCGTTCACCAGTACGGGAGTGTTGAATCTCCGGCAGGCGCGCTTCGAGCGCGACAGCGGTCCCCTGGACGCAAGTTGCGACTGCCCGTGCTGCGCGCAGTTTTCCAGGGCCTACCTGCGGCACCTGGCGCGCGCGGGCGAAATGCTGGCTGCAATCCTCTTGACGCAGCACAACGTGCGCTTCTTCCACGCCCTGATGGAGCGCGTACGCGCTGCCATCGGCCGCGGCCAACTGGCACAGCTCAGGCAGACGGTGCTCGCTCCGGCTGCGGACTGATCCCGCGGGAGCGTGCCCCGCGATCTGCTACTTGGGCGGATTCGACGCCAGCACTTCGATGCGCTTGACGTCCAGCTGCATGGGACGCGAAGGCTCGTTCAAGCTGCCGTCGAGCGCGCCGCGCAACTTGGAGCCAAACACCCCCACTTCGTGGCCTACGAACACGTCCAGGTTGTAGCGCCCCGAAAAGCACACGACCTCGCTCACGGAGGCACCGGCGAATTGCAGCACGTACACGGGCTGGGGCTCCCCAGGCAAGGTGCGCTTTTCCAGCCAGCCACGCGCGTCGAAGCGGCCCTCCAAGGAATCGCGCTTGCGGGCTTTTTCCATGGCGCTTTCGCGCTGAGCGAGTTCGGCCACGCGCCGGGCGCGCTCGGCTTCCAAGTCGATCTCGGTTTGGTAGGCCTTGCCCAGTTCATCCACCAAGGCGATCTTGGCCGTGGCGGATTCAGCCGTGGCACCGACCTGGGCGTGCGCGAGCACTTGCTGATAGGCCTCTTTCACGGCGGCATAGTTGGGCGTCAAGCGTTGTTCGTGCTGCTTGCGCTCCTTGGCGAGCAAGTCATCCGCGGCCCGCAGAGCAGCGACGGCTGCTTTCGAGTCGCCGACCGGCGAAGTGGCCGCTTGGGGCGAGCCTTGATCCTTGACCCCGCTGACCGCGGCCACGGGCGTTGCGCGCAGGTCCTTGACGGCCTTGGCCCACAGCGCCGATCCGACCGCGCCGGTGGACAAGGGCGCGGTTTGGGACTTGGCGATCCACGCGCGCGCACCGGGGGGCGAATACACTTGCACCCAGTCCTGGTCCAGACTCTTGGAGGGATCGTGGCGCTGCACGTAGCGCACTTTCACGCCTTTGCCCAGGGATTGGCGCAGGTAGTAACTATCGGTTCCGTTCGAGGGCAAGGGACGCATGTGCACGTCGTTGCCGGTGATCGAAAGCAGGCCCGCCTCGGAAGAAGGCTCGACGTAGGCGCCCCAGACCCACACCTTGAAGCCACCGGGCGTCTCCGCGTCGAGCCAACCGGCGCGCTCGGAATGCACGGCCAGCAGTGCTCCCGCGGGAAGTTCGTGCATCGTCACCGCTCCCGCATCGGCCAAGTTCTTGGCTTGCGCTCCGTCCGGTCCGACTTGCACGTATTGCAACTTGCCGGAAAGCGCTTCGCTGCCGGAGCCTTGCGGCGTCAAGGTCTGCGCAGTGGCCGGCGCACCAAGACCGGCCGCCAAGAACAGCAAGCCCGCGCAACTTGCACCTAGGCGCGCACGCAGAACGACGCGGCGGATTTCCCCGGCAGCTTGGACACAAGCGGAATTCGACACGGTGGCAAGCAAGCTGAAACGCATGGGGTGTGGTCCTCGATTCATTCCTGTCTGGTGGGGCCTGGATCCAAGCTGCAGCGCAGCCCACTCGCATCGGCTCGCATCTCCAGAAGCGACCTCGCCGCGGATGATTGGAGCTTGGGCTTTCGGTGGATCCGAGCCGGGTCCGATCCTAGCGTTCTGGGCCCGCGCTTCCAGAGCTGGCCGGAGCTTCCTTGGAGCTTCTTTTGGACCGCGACGTACCCGCTAGAGCCCGCGGGCCCTGAGCTTGGCTTGGGGGAGGCAGGAAGGTGGGGCTAGATTGGTAGCCTTCCACCCCCCGGATACCCTTACCTGGGATGGATCGCCACGCCGACCCTGGGCCCCCTGCTTTGCTTCAAAGATGCGCATATTCCTAAGGTCCAAGCTGCACCAGGCGACCGTTACGGAAGCCAATCTGGACTACGTCGGCTCGATCACCATCGACCGGGCCCTGATGGAAGCCGCCGACCTGGCGGAGTTCGAAAAGGTGCTCATTGTCGACAACACCAACGGGGCTCGGCTGGAGACCTACGTGATCCCCGGCGAGCGCGGCAGCGGCATCATCGGCATCAACGGCGCGGCAGCGCACCTCATCGCCCGCACGGATCAGGTGATCATCATGGCGTTCGAGGTCACCAGCTCGCCGCAGCCGCCCAAGGTCGTGTTGCTCGACGAAAAGAACCGCGTCGTGCGCATCCTCATGGACCCTGCGCGCGAAGAAGGCGTGCTGCGCTCGCACTTGTACAGCTGAGCGCGAAGGCGCCTTGGCCGGGCTTTGTTCTTGGAACAGTCGAGGCCGGCTACCGCAGCGGCAACCGGCCTCGAAGCAATCGGAGTGGGATCCGTCAAATCTCAGCTGACGGATCCACCCATATCAGGGGCACACGGTGTAGGTCACACCGTTGGTCAAGCCCGTTTGAGATGCCGCGGCCGGATCGCGGAACCAGCCTTGCTGGTGCACCGCTTGGCCCGCGACGACGAGCGCCCCGCCGCTGGGACTAGCCAGCACTTCGGTCAAGGTGTAGCTCATCGCACCAGAGCACGCAGCTACGCCACCAGAAGCCTTGACATCCAAGCGGTGAAGCGGCTGGAGCACACACAGGGTTCCGTCCTGGAACGGCAGGCTGTCGGGTCCCGTCGTGCCGAAGAACTGGATACCGTTCTTGGCCACTTCCAAGTTGTTGCTGGTCACCACGAAGCTGCCGGCGGCGCTCAAGCTGGGTGCGCCCGCGGCAGTGATCGTGGGAGTGCAACCGGAGGAGGAGACCTTCGAGGTGCAGTAGTTGCTGGCACCGGGGCAACCGGCGTTGCTCGGAACCGTCGAGGGCACGCCGACGGTAGGCGCGCCGCCTCCGGCGGAGAATTGGTCCAAAGCCACCACGGCCGGGCCGGGGCCGGTGTTGGCGTCGAACCAGAAATTGAAGATCGAGTTCCAGCGCAGCGGATTGCTGCCGGTGGAAACCGTGATCTGTGTGGGACTGATGGTGTAGGTCCAATCGTTGGCCAACGAAGCGTCGATGTCGCGGAAGCCGGCCCCAGTAATGACCGTGCCGGGGGCGATCGGAATGCGGAATGCGCCCACGCCGCGCTTGTTGTCGCGGTTGTGCAGTGCGTATTCGTAGTGGAAGTTGGGGCCGACGGGAGTGACCTTCACGCCGACGTACAAGCGGCCATCGTCGCCACCGTTGGTGGCCGAGGTGACACTCGCTCCGCTCCAGCGCTGCAAAACGCTGCCAGCCAGCAGGGTTCCGCTGACCACCGGATTCCAAGCACTGCCCGTCCAGGTGAAGTTGGCTTGGCGCGAGCCAACGTTGTTGTTGCGGTTGGCTTCCGGCTCGCCGCGGATGTTGTATTGCGACTGGTACCAGAACGTATAGCCGGTCACATTGAGATCGCTGTCGTTCACTTGCATGCGGTGCGCAACCGGGCCGAGCGCGCCGGCTTGGCCGCTCGTCAGGCTGCGCACACCGTCGCAATCCTGGGGCGGGCTCACGGCCGGTTCGCCGCGGTCGAAGTGCGAACAATTGGGCACCCAGGTGTTGAGCCACGGGTCGATCTCGCCGGCCGGGGCCAGCCAAAAGTTGTCGCCGTTGTTGTTCACGTCGTAGGTGTCCGAGCAACCCACTCCCAGGAACGTGCCGCCGGATGGATTCTGGCACGGCGTGCACTGGGAGTTGGAAAGCGCGAAGAAGCCGTGCTTCACGTAGCTATAGTCGGACACTTGCACCATGCGATCGGCGTTGGCGCGCACGAGCAGGAAAGAAATCGTCGGGTGGTTGGACGCCATCGGTGCCTGCCAGGGAACGTTGACGGTTCCCAAGTTGCAGGACGTGGTCGACATCGAGAAGCCGTTGGATCCGTTGGGGAACGCGCCGGTGCGGCCCCAGTACTTCATGGAACCGAGTTGTCCCAAGCTGACGTCCGTGCCAGGGATGGAGTTGGATTGGGCCGAAAGAGCCAGCGGGAGCAAGGCTAGGGCTGCGGCGCAGCCTAGAGTTTTGGTGATCGCGGATTTCATTCGCCGTGGATTGGGTAGGTAGGGAGAGAGTTTGGGAGACGGAATCAGACCGGTGGACTCATTTTCCTTGGAACCAGGCTCCTTTCCGGCCACGGAACCGCCTCCAAGGAGCCTAAAGTGTACGCCCCGCGGACGTTTTGGGGTCATGGCATTCCCTAGAACCAAAGAAAGGCTCCGCGGAACCCTTGATCCGTCGTTCGATGAACACCCGCCCCGCCTTCATCCAGCCCAAGCCCCAGGCTCCCGGCTCGGCCCTGGAGCACTTGCCCGGGCTGCCGGGGAAAGGCCCCAGGGGCAGCGTTCGCCCTTCCGCGCGGTCCAAATTGCGCGCGCTCAGTTTGATCCTGGTGCACCTCTTGGCGCTGGTCCACATCGCCCACTGGAAGCGCAGCGGCGAGAGCTTGACGCCCATGGAGCCGTCGGAGGCCATGCAAACCTTCGAGCTGGGATATGTGAACGCCGGTTTCTTGCTGCTCGTGATCTCGATTGCCGTGACCATGGTCGTGGGCCGATTCTTTTGCGGCTGGGCCTGCCACGTGGTCGCCTACCAAGACTTGTGCGCCTGGATCCTCAAGCGATTGGGGCTGGCGCCTCGGCCCGTGCGCTCGCGCGTGCTGCTGTGGATCCCGCTGCTCACGGCCGGCTACATGTTCCTGTGGCCCAGCTTGGAGCGAGCGTTGCGCGGTGGGACTTTTCCCAAGCTGCAGGCGCATTTGATGACGGACGACTTGTGGGCCACCTTTCCTGGTCCCTGGATCACGGCGCTGACGTTCCTGGTCGATGGAGCGCTGATCGTCTGGCTCTTGGGCGCCAAGGGCTTTTGCACCTACGGCTGCCCCTACGGCGCCTTGTTTTCCTTGGCGGGACGCCGCGCGCCGATTGGCATTCGTGTCACAAGCGCGTGCGAGGGCTGCGGTCACTGCACGGCGACCTGCACCAGCAACGTGCAGGTGGCGCAAGAAGTGGCGCGCTTTGGCCAGGTGGTCGATCCAGGCTGCATGCGCTGCATGGATTGCGTTTCCGTATGCCCCAAGGAGGCCTTGTACTTGGGCCGAGGCCCCCGCGCCAAGGCCGGCAAGGTCTTCGCAGCGCCTGCTACAGCGCAGGCGCGCTCGGATTTTTCTTGGCCCGAGGAAGCGGCCTTGGCCGCCTGCTTCTTGGCCAGTCTGTACGCCTGGCGCGGGCTGTACCAGAAAGTGCCGCTGCTGCTTGCCATCGGGCTGGCGGTGATTTGCGCCGTCGTTGGAGTCGCCCTGGTGCGCATGCTGCGCCGCGCGGACTTCCAATTCCAACATTGGAAGCTCAAGCAAAATTCGAAGCTGACCGCGAGGGGGTACCAGGCACTGGTCCTTGCCCTGGGCTTGTTTGTGGGAACGGCCCACTCGGGCGCAGTCCAGTACAAGGCGCGCGAAGGCGAGCGCTACTTGGTCAAGGCGGGCGCCTTGCCGGCGGGGATCGAACGCACCACGGCTATCCATCGCAGCCTGGAAGCACTGGAGCGCGCTAGGAGCCTGGGATGGCTGCCGGTCGCCAAGCTCGAACACCAACTGGGTTCGATTCGGGCAGACTTGGGCGAACTCGCCGCTGCACGCGCGCACTTGGAGCGCGCCATCGAGATCGATCCCTCCATGCGTGTTCCGCGCGTGGTCTTGGCCGACGTGCACAAACGCATGGGCAACGACGCACAGGCCGTGGCGATCCTGGAGGAATTGCTTGTTTTGGACCCCAGCAACGAACCGGCCCTGCGGCGACTGGGGCGCGCTCCCCGGCCACCCGCGAAGACCGAACACTGACCGGCGGCGGCTTTGGGCACGAATTGTGCTACGAGGCTTTCAAGCTCCTGCTCGCTTTACCTACGCACCGTGCGCGGCCGTGGTTCCCGGACCGAGGGCACGCCCCAAGGCCTCCCAACCAGCTGGGCCCATCTGGCACAGTGTGAGGAAGTTGCTCATTCCATAGCTGGACCAAGCCGTCCCAGGCCGCTCTAGGCCGCCCCATCCCACGCGACCCATGCTCTTGATCGAGAACGTGCGCAAGACCTACCCCGGCGGCGTCCAGGCGCTGCGCGGAGTGTCCCTGTCCATCCCGCCGGGAATGTTCGGTTTGCTCGGTCCCAACGGCGCCGGCAAGACCACGCTGATGCGCTGCATCGCCACCTTGCTCGAACCCGACGACGGCCGGATCGAACTCGATGGCCAAGACGTGGTGCACGCACAGGGCCAAGTGCGTTCGGTGCTGGGTTACCTGCCCCAGGATTTCGGTCTATACCCCAGCCTGAGCGCGGAACAAATGCTGGACTACTTGGCCAGCCTCAAGGGCATCACCGATCGCAGTGTGCGCAAGCGCTTGGTGGACGTGCTCCTGGAAAAGGTCAACCTTTCGGCCGTCAAGAAGCGTCGCCTGGGTGGATTTTCCGGCGGCATGCGCCAACGCTTTGGCATCGCGCAGGCCCTGCTCGGTTCCCCGCGCCTACTGGTAGTCGACGAGCCCACCGCAGGACTCGACCCCGAGGAGCGCTTGCGGTTTCAGAATCTGCTGGCCGAACTGGCCCAGGACATGATCATCCTGCTTTCCACCCACATCGTCAGCGACGTGACCGCGCTGTGCCCACGCATGGCGATCCTGCGCGCAGGCCAAGTGGTGTTCCAGGGCACTCCGGCGCAGGCAGTCGCCGGGTTGGAAGGCCAGATTTTCGAAAAGACGATTTCGCGCAGCTTGCTCGATCGCTACCGCGCGCGTTTTGCGGTCATTTCCGCCAATCCCGGTTTGGACGGTATTCGATTGCGCGTGCTGCACGCGGGGCCGGGCGCGCCGCTCCTGCGTCCGGGGGAAGACTTCGGGCCTGAGCACGCCTTCTTGCCGTCGACGCCGACGCTCGAGGACGTGTACTTCCAGCACGTTCACGCGCCCGCGGCGCAGTCCGGCACGTTGCTCTCCCAGTCCAGCGAAGGCTCGGCCGTGCTCCACGCAAACTAGTCATGCAACTGGGCCTGGCCACCTTTCACCTCGCAGCCATGCTGCGCACGTCGCTATGCATGGAACTGCGCCGCATGCGTACGTGGATCTTCACGGCCGTGTTTCTGTTCCTGGTGTGGGCCCTGTACTGGGGCGGCATGGGCTTTGCGGGCATGCGCGCCAGCGGCGTGAAGCTCGCCACCAACTCGGATTTCGCCGTGGCGGCGGTGCTGGGCGCGTTCAGTTTCATGCTCATGCACCTGACCGCCACCATGTGCGGCGATGGCGTCATCGAGGACCAACGCCTGGGCGTGGCGCCGCTGCTTGGAGCCACGCCCCTGGAGCGTCGCACGTACCTGCTCGGCCGTTTCCTCGGCAACTGGCTGGCGCTGCTAGCCATCTACGCCATCTTCGTTCTCGCCTTGTTCGTGGGTCAGTTCTTTCCGCCCGACGCCGACAAGCTCACTTTGCCCGTACGCGTGGCGCCGTACGTGCGCTTCGGATTCTTGTTCGTGGTCGTGCCCACGTTTTTCGTGGGCGCCTTGTCCTTCTGCTTGGGCACGCTTACCGGCAGCATGAAAATCGTCTACGGCGTGGTGACCGCGCTCTTGGTGTTGTGGTACTTGGTGCTCAACTGGGTCGGGGACCGCGACCTGCGCTGGATGGTGGTGCTGGACCCCTCGGCCATGGAATGGCTGGGCGAGCGCGTGGCAAAGAGCCGCGGAAACGCGTACCTGAACGAGAACCCCATCCAGCTGGATCGTTTGTTCTGGCTCAATCGCGCGGGCGTGGTCGCCATCGGTGCGGCCGCGCTGTGGATCACGCTCATGCGCTATCGCCCCGAGGGCGCAGGCCGCGCCGCAGCCGCCGCTCGCAAAGCCTCGTCGGGCCGGCGCATTCTGGCTTGGCTGCAAGGGTCGCAGCGCGCCGTAAGCGACAAGTACACGGTCTGGAGCAGCGCAGCGCGCGTGCCCAGCGCCAAGCCAGCGCCGCTTGGGCCAGCACGCAACTGGGCCCAGCTGATTGCCTCGGTGAAAACGGAGTTTCTGCTCCTGTGGCGCGAGCGCGGATTGCTGGTGATGGTGCCGCTGATCATGCTCCTGTGCGGTGTCAGCGTGGAGTCCTTCGCCGGGCCCTTTCGCGTACCGATCTACCCGGTATCGAGCGAATTCGCCACGCAGATGGTCGCGCCGCTGTTCTTGCTCCTGGCTGGCACCGTGATTTTCTACACGGGCGAACTGTTCTTCCGCGACGAGAAATCCGGCGTGCGTCCGATCGTGTATTCGGCGCCGATTGCCAGTTGGACTTTGCTGGCAGCCAAGTGGATCGCCATGACGTCCTTGGCCGTTTCGATTTGGGCGCTGACCGTGCTTACTGCCCTAGTCTCCCAGTGGATCAAGTGGAAACGCATCGACGGAGGCAGCTACTTCGAGCTTGCGCCGTACTTGGAGGTCGGCGCGCGCGTGGTGCTGCCTGGCCTGGTGATCATGGTCACGCTGGCGCTGGTGATCAACGTGCTCGTTCGTTCCCGGGCCGTGGCCTATTTCGCTTGTCTGGCCTTGGCCGGGGTGTACTTGGCCCTACTCGTCAAGGGCCGGCGCTCGCTGCTCTTCAATCCCCTGCAACTGGGGCATTGGAACTATTCCGACTTGACTGGGCTCACGCCCTACAGCGAGCGCATGGCGCTGCACCACGCCTACTGGGGTTGCATGTGCGCGAGCCTCTTCGCTCTCGCCTGCGCCTTGTTCGACCGCTCGGCTGGAACCTGGCGCGCTCGCCTGGGTGGGCTGACGCGCGGTGGCGCGCGCCTTGGCGCGGCGCTAGGTTTGCTGGCCCTAGCCGGCGCAGCTGTAGCTGGATTGCGCATCCACGAGCGCGGCAACGAGCTGGGCACGCGCCAGGTCCGCGAACGCTTGGCCCTGGAACGCGAAGCCAAGTACTTGGAACAGTTCGGGGCCCCGCGCCTTGCGCCTGTTTCCGTCGCGCTGGAGCTGGACCTGGATCCCGGCAGCGGCACACTCCACGCTAGCGGCAAGCTGGACTTGATCAATCCCTACGACCAACCCATCGCGCAAGCCGTGTTCACCGCGGCCGAACCGCTGCAAATCGAGCGCTTCCTGCTGCAGGGCGCAACTCAGGCGCCACGCCGCGACGGTCCCTTGGTGCTGGTCGATCTGGCCGAGCCGATCGCGCCCCTAGAGCACCGCCAGCTGGATTTCGCCTGGTCCGGGCCCGTGCAGGTCGGCTTTCCCGGCAACGGCGGATCGCAGGGCACGTTGCTCCTTTCCGGCGCGGTCTTCCTTTCCAGCTACGAACCGTGGCTGATGCCCGGGATGGGAGTTCCGGCCGAGTTGTTCTTGCTCGAGCGCAATCGGCGCCACGAGCACGGCCTCGGGCCTCTGAACTTGCTGCCGAACGCGCGCGACCAAACGCACGTACCTAGTCTGTTCGGCGTCGATCGTCCGTATCAGTTCCAAGCCGCGATCCGCGCCCCCAGTCGCTTCGAGGTGCTGTGCGTGGGCGCCTTGGTGAGCAAGGAAGTGCGCGGCGAAACCACGCACTGGAACTGGCGCAGCCATTCGGAAGTGCGCGCCTTCGCGGTTCAGGCCTACCCCTTCCAAGTTGCGCGCAGCGGTCAAGACGAGGTGTACTTCCACGCCGGCCACTCCTACAACTTGCCCACGGTACTGCAAGCTTTGGAAGACGGCCGCGCGCACTTCGCGCGCGATTTCGGCCCCTATCCGCACGCGGCCCTGCGCATTGCCGAGTTTCCGCGCACGGCGAGTTTCGCGCAGAGCTTTCCCACGCTCATGCCCTACTCCGAAGCGATCGGCTTTCTGACGCATCATGGCCGCGACCGGCGCAAGATCAACGCCACGTACTTCGTCACTGCCCACGAAGTCGCCCACCAGTGGTGGGGCTACATTCTGCATCCAGGGGCCAGTCAAGGCGGCCAGTTTCTGTGTGAGAGCTTGGCCGAGTACTCGGCCAGCGTCTTGATCGATCGGCGCTTTGGCGAGGACGCTTTCCTGGCGTTCCTGCAGGAAGAGGAGGACAACTACCTGCGCGGACGCGACCCGGACCTGGAGCCGGCCCTGGCCGAGGTGGGGCTCGATGCCAGCACCAGCCAAGTGGTCTGGTACCAAAAGGGCGCTCTGGTCATGCACGCCTTGGAGGAACAATTCGGGCGCGAGGTCGTACTCGAGGCGCTGCGTGCGTTCGTCGACCAATGGCGCGCGCCGCCCACCAGCGGAGTGCGCCACGCCACACTGGCGGATTTGTGGGCCAAGATGCGCGAGCGCGTGCTGTCCGCGCGTTCGAGCGCCGGACCGGATCTGGATCGTTTCTTTGAAACGTGGTTCCAAAGAGTGAGCATGCCCGACGCGGCCATCCAGGGTCAGCCGCTCGTGCGCCAAGACGGCGGACAGTGGTTCGTCGACTTCGAAGTGACGAACTTGGGGGTCGGCAAGGTGCCCGTGCGCGTGGAGGCGTTTCCTGGAATGTGGCGCGCCAGCGAACGCCTGCTCGCCACGGACGGAGCATTGGTGCCGCTTGCGACCGGCCCCAGCGTCACGCTCTTGGCCGAACCCGGGGTCATCTCCCGCGGCACCATCCAATGCAGCGCCCCTCCGCGCTGGATCGTCGTCGATCGGCGCATGGCGACCATCGATTTCGATCGCACCAACAATGCAGTCGAGCTGAGTCCAAGGGAAGACGCCAACTCCCCTGGGACCTAGTGGGGTGATTCAGTAGTTCGCAACATATTTCGGCCGCTCGCACGCGCCAGCGTCGTTGCGCCTCCTCCGAGTATTGCAGCGAATACGCGTCGTCGGCGCGCCTAGCTGACGCGGCTGCGGGGCTCGACATATGTTGCGAACTTCTGAATCAACCCACTAGCGAGTCCTTTTCACCAAAACCAACTGCTGCCTGGTTCGAGCATTTCGGCGCGGATGCGTCGTCTCCACAAGCCGTGCCAAATGCCAAGCCCCTTGGCGAGCACGGCGCGCGAACGCCCCTGGAACAAGCCCACCAGCCAAGCTCCGGGCAAGCTGGCCACGTCGAACAGCAGGAAGCGCAGCCACTGCCTCAAGCCGCCATAGCGGCGCAGGAACCACACGGAGTTGACCGCCATCATGTACTTGCGGCGCGGGTTGTAGCCACCGCCCGTGGCACTGGAAGGCGCATGCAGGGCAGCAACCTCGCCCACGACCATCGACTGCCAACCGGCCTGGCGGGCGCGCAACCCGAAATCGACGTCCTCGGTGTAGGCAAAATAGCGATCGTCGAACAGTCCTGCCTGCTCGAACACCTCGCGCCGCACAAGCAGTGCGCAGCCTAGGACATAGTCCACGATGTGCTTGTGGTTCCAGGGCGCGCCGTCGCGCCGGCGGTGACCGCGCAAGGTGGTCAAGTTCTCGCGCCAAGACAGCATGCCGCCGGCGGCCCACACCAGCTCTGGTTGATCGCGGTACAAGACGCGCGGTCCGACGATGCCCACCTTGGGGTTCTGCTCCAAGGCCAGGGCCAGGGCCGCGAGCGCTCCCGGGGCAAGGGTCACATCGTTGTTCACGATCAACACGGCTTGGGCACCTCGCTCCAGCGCCAAGGCGATCCCCAAATTGTTTCCGCCGCCGTAACCTAGGTTCTTGGATTGAGCCAAAACGCGTACGCCCGGGAAACGCGCGCGCACACGCTCGAGCGAGCCATCCTGGCTGGCATTGTCGACGAACACGCACTGCTCTTGCGCCAGTGACTGGGCCAGCAAGGAGTCCAGGCAGGTCAAGTTGTCATCGCCACCGTTCCAATTGACGATC
Source organism: Planctomycetota bacterium (assembly GCA_021730845.1). Classification (GTDB taxonomy): domain Bacteria; phylum Planctomycetota; class UBA1135; order UBA1135; genus JAKFYL01. Next base: position 15,523 of record JAKFYL010000220.1, read on the forward strand.
ACGGCCGCGACTTTCAAGTCTGTTCCTCGCCCACGCACTCCTTGTAGCTGGCTTGGACCTTGCGGCGCAAGCTGCAGATCGTCGCGGGGCACCGCAAGCAGCCACGGGCCGGCAACTTAGGCCTGGATCTCGCGTACCGTGAGGCGCGCCGCGCCGGAGGAAAATTCTGCCGCCACGTCCGCGCCCGGTGTCAGGACCGCGGCGTTGCGCACGATGCCACCCTTGCCATCGCGCACGATCGCATAGCCGCGCGCCAGCACGCGGCGATGGGAATAGGCTTCCAGGCGCGCACCGGCGAGTTCGAGCTGCTCGCGAGCGCCGGACAAGCGTTTGTCCCCCAGCACCCGCAGCACGCCCGCGGCGCGGTCCAGGCGCCCACCCACGGCCTCCAGGGCGCGCACGGGCGAATGCGGCGCAAGCCGGGCCTTGCTTTGAAACACTCGCGCTAGGCGACGCTCGATGGTGTGCCCGGCCGCCGACTGGGCGCGCGCCGCAAGGCTAGCGAGAGTCTGCGCGCGGGCTTGGAAGATCCACTGCGTGCCGCAGAGGACGCTCGCGCGCCCGGCGCGGTCCAGGCGCTCTCGGCTGCGTTCGAAACGGTGGTCGATGGCCTCGAGCAAATGCGCGCCCGCGCGGGTAAGCGCCTCCTCGTAGCGCGCGCGCTCGGGAATCACGCGCTGGGCGGCGTCGGTCGGCGTGTGCGCGCGCAAGTCGGCGACCATGTCCGCCAGCGTGAAGTCCGTTTCGTGTCCCACCCCGCACACCACCGGCACGGGGCAATTCCAAATCGCCTGGGCCACGGGAAGTTCGTTGAAGGCCCACAGGTCTTCCAGAGATCCCCCCCCGCGGGCGAGCACGATCACGTCCACGTCTTGGCGCTCGAGTCGCGCGATGGCAGAAGCGATTTGCTCGGCGGCGCCGGCGCCTTGCACGGCGCTGCTGGCCAGCAGCACCGGATAGCCCGGCCAGCGCAGCGTGCGCGTGCGCAGGAAGTCCGCGAACGCTGCGCTTTCGCGGCTGGTGACCAGGCCGATCCGCCGCGGCATGGAAGGCACGGCTCGCTTGCGATCGAACCAGCCTTGCTGGCGCAATTGCGCCTTGAGGCGCTCTAGGCGCGCCAGAAGTTCCCCCACTCCGGCCAGTTCCATGCGCGCGACGATCAAGCTGTAGGCGCCATGGGGCTGATACACGTCGAGCGATCCGTGCACCACGACTTGCGCGCCCTCCTTCAAGTCAAAGGTCAGCGCCGCTGCTGCGCGGCTCTTCCACAACTTGCAGGCGACTTTGCTGGCCTGGTCCTTGAGATCGAAGTACACGTGGCCCGAGGGAGCGCGCGAAACCTTGGACACCTCACCCTCGACAGCCACGCCGCCCAGAGAAGCGAGTTGTTGGGCGATCTTGCTGGTCAGTTGGCTGACGGATAGTCGCACCAGTTCGCTCATGCCAAGTTGGCTCATGCTTAGGGCCTCGCGCGCCTACGGTTGCTTGGGTTTTTCCGGCGGCGCCTGGTCCAAGCTCGAGTTTTCCATCGGAATGCCCGCGGCCGCGTACAGCTTGGCGTCGGCGCGCGGCAGGTACACCTGCCAGCGACCGTCCAGGAACGGACGCTGCTCGCCGGCGCGCTCGATGGCGCCGTCTTCGAAGCTCAACAGGATCCCGCGCCCGCCCTTTGGGTCCATGCGCAAGATGCGCAAGCGATCCGCGAAAATGCGCCGCTCCAGCCCCCCGCCGGCGGCGTAGGACTCCACATGCACGCCGCGCAGCACTCCCAAGGCAATGCCTTCCAGGGACTCCAGACGCAGCCAACCGGCATGCCCATCTTGGAGCAACAGCTGATTGAGCGCGGCACGGATCACTTCCTTGTTCCAGCGTCCGTCGTCGACGACGCGCTCAATCAGCTGTTGCTCCAAGATGGGC